>NZ_JBSFYR010000116.1:0-19305 GCF_053599875.1 Streptomyces sp. NPDC005151
GGGGAGACCCCATCCGAGGACCTTCCAGCGCCTTGGAATCGCACGCACCAGACCGCGTCCGCTTTCCGATCGAAGGTCACCCGACAGGCTCTCAGACCAGGGATTCCAGCGGTACCGACGGGTCCGCGAGCGCGTCCGCGTCGACCGGCCGGCCGGCCTTGATCAGCTCCTGCACGGTCTCGGTGACGTCCCACACATTGACGTTCATCCCGGCCAGCACCCTGCGGTCCTTCAGCCAGAACGCGATGAACTCCCGCTTGCCCGCGTCCCCGCGGATCACGACCTGGTCGTACGAGCCCGGCGGCGCCCAGCCCGAGTATTCGAGCCCCAGGTCGTACTGGTCGGAGAAGAAATACGGCACCCGGTCGTAGCTGACGTCCTGGCCGAGCATGGCGCGGGCCGCGGCCGGGCCGCTGTTCAGCGCGTTCGCCCAGTGCTCCACGCGCAGCCGGGTGCCGAGCAGCGGGTGCAGCGCATTGGCGACGTCCCCGGCCGCGTAGATGTGCGGGTCGGAGGTGCGCAGCGAGGCGTCGACGGCGATGCCGCCGCCGTCGCTGCGGGCCGCGATGTCGAGACCGGCGGCCTCGGCGAGGGCGGCGCGGGGTGCGGCGCCGATCGCGGCGAGCACGTCGTGGGCGGGGTGTTCCTCGCCGTCGTCGGTGCGGGCGGCGAGAACCATCCCGTCCTGGCCGATGATCTCGGTGAGCTTGCGGCCGAAGTGGAAGCGGACGCCGTGGTCGCTGTGGAGCTCGGTGAAGATCTGGCCGAGTTCCGGGCCGATGACCCGGAGCAGCGGGGTCGCCTCCGGTTCGACGATGGTGACCTCCGCGCCGTATCCGCGGGCCGCCGCCGCGACCTCAAGGCCGATCCAGCCGGCTCCGGCGATCACCAGATGGCCGTTGTCGCGGCCGAGCGCGGACAGCACGTTCTTCAGCCGGTCGGCGTGCGCGAGACGGCGCAGATGGTGGACGCCCGCCAGGTCCGTACCGGGAATGTCGAGGCGGCGCGGTTCAGCGCCGGTGGCGAGCAGCAGCTTGTCGTAGTGGATGACCGTGCCGTCTCCGAGTTCCACGGAGCGGGCGTCACGGTCCAGGGCGGTGACGGGCGTGCCGAGGTGCAGCTCCACATCGGCGCCCGCGTACCAGGCCGTCTCGTGGACGAATACGCTCTCGCGTGCCTCCTTGCCGGCCAGATAGCCCTTGGAGAGGGGAGGCCGTTCGTACGGATGGTCACGCTCATCGCCGACCAGGATCACCCGGCCGCTGAACCCCTCCGACCGGAGTGTCTCTGCCGCCTTCGCTCCTGCCAGTCCTCCGCCGACGATGACGAACGTGCGATGTGCGTCGACCACTTGATGCCTCCTCGGTGCTTGCTGCGCGGCGCCGCCAACTGCGAGCGTCCCGCACGCAGCGTGATGGCGAAAGAGGGTGTACCCCGATCAAGTCACACCCAGTGGTCACAGGCCAGTCTGCCGACCGGGACCGGCACCACGCAGAGCAGGGTCCCCCGGACGGAGCCGGCGACACCCGGATACGGGGCCGGAGTGGGCCGGTGGCATGGGGTGTGCTGTGAGACAGCTGCTTTCACGGCGGCCCGGCTCCCCTGCGCAGTGCGGTATGTGCTCCCAGCACATCACCTGCGGCATTGCTGTGCGTCATCGCCGCGCCCCACTGCCGCAGGACATGCCCGAGGGAGCCGCCTGCGAGGGGCCCCGGGTGCGTGCCGGCGGAGACGCCCCCTGCGGATGGCCCCGCCTGCCGCCCCCGTGGGACACGCGTGGACCACCGCCCGCCACGGAGTCCCGCGGACGGCGGCCCGCGGACCGGGCCCGCCGGGCTCTCACCCTTCCCGCGACCACCGCCCCCGCGAGGTGAGCGAGGTGTTCAGGGAGCGGGCCGACGCATCGGTGAGGGCGGCGATCTGGTCGACCAGGACCCGCTTGCGCGCGCGGTCGTCGGGCGCGTGCTCGTACAGCGCGCGGAACTGCGGTTCCAGGCCCTCCGGGGCGCGCGCGGTCAGCGCCGCCGCCAGTTCGGCGATGACGATCCGCTGCTCGGCACGGATCGCCTCCTGTTCGGAGCGCTGCATCACATAGCGGTCGGCCACCGCCTTCAGGACCGCGCATTCGCTGCGCGCCTCGCGGGGGACGACGAGTTCGGCGGCGTACCGTCCGAGGCGGCCGTGCCCGTACGCCTGCCGGGTGGCGGTCTCGGCCGCGAGGCAGAACCTGCCGATCAGCTGGCTCGTCGCGTCCTTCAGGCGGGCCTGGGCGACGGCCGATCCGTCGTAGCTGTGCGGCCACCACTCCTGGGCCATGAGCCGGTCGAGGGCGTCGGCCAGCTCCTGCGGGTCGGTGTCGGCCGGGACGTACCGTCCGATCGCGACGTACCAGATCTCGCGGCGCTCCGGCTCGGCGAAGAGGAAGTTGGGGTCGATGTGACCGGCGTGCAGCCCGTCCTCGAAGTCGTGCACCGAGTACGCGACGTCGTCGGACCAGTCCATCACCTGGGCCTCGAAGCACTTGCGGTGGAGCGGGGCGCCCTGGCGGGCCCAGCGGAAGACCGGCAGGTCGTCCTCGTAGACCCCGAATTTCGGCGAGCCGGGGTCGGTGGGGTGGGCGCCGCGCGGCCACGGGTACTTGGTGGCGGCGTCGAGCGCGGCCCGGGTCAGATTGAGCCCGACACTGACCAGCTCGCCGGTCCGCACATCGCGCACGAACCGCTTCGGTTCGAGGCGGGTCAGCAGCCGCAGCGACTGGGCGTTGCCCTCGAAGCCCCCGCAGTCCGAGGCGAAGTCGTTGAGCGCCTGCTCGCCGTTGTGCCCGAACGGCGGGTGCCCCAAGTCGTGCGCCAGGCACGCCGTCTCGACCAGGTCGGGGTCGCAGCCGAGTGCGGCCCCGAGCTCCCGGCCGACCTGGGCGCACTCCAGGGAGTGGGTGAGTCTGGTCCGGGGGCTGGCGTCCCAGGCGAGGCTGCGGGTGCCGGGCGTGACGACCTGGGTCTTCCCGGCGAGTCTGCGCAGCGCGGCGGAGTGCAGCACGCGGGCGCGGTCCCGCTGGAAGGCGGTGCGACCGGGCCGTTTGTCGGGCTCGGTGTCCCAGCGCTCGGCGTCGGCAGCACCGTAGGGCGCGGTGCCGTGGTCCTGTGTGCCCTGCGTACCGTCCATGGTTCCGACAGTAATCGGCCGGACCGACAAGACGGCTCAGGCGGACGCCAGGAGAGGCCCGTTCGCCGCGGATTCATGCGCCTCACGTGCCCCGGAACGTGCCTGGCCGGCCGGCGCCCGGTCGTACCGGTGCAGGATCAGCCGCGCCATCGCTGGGTGTGCGCCGAGCGGAGCCGCAGCGATCCCGGGGGGCGGCAGCGGCGGCGGCGGCAGCAGCAGCAGCAGCAGCAGCAGCAGCAGCAGCAGCAGCAGCAGCAGCAGCAGTACGAGTACGGCGTCGCCGGACCCCATGCCGGTGAGGGTCGACGGCAGGAGCGGTTCGTTCAGCTCGATGTGCCCGAGCCGGACGTCCAGGCCGGGACGCAGTTCCCGTACCCGCTCCAGCAGCTTCACGACCGTGCGCAGCGCCTGCGGGTCCCGGCTGCCGTGGGCGACGGCAACGAGGGCGGGGCAGTGGTGGTGCCCGGTGCGGGCCGGATGGTGCGGTGTATGGGTGGCCTGCGCGTTCCGTTCAGGGAGACATGGCTGAGCTGGGTGCCGAGCTGGGCGGTGATGCGGGTCAACAGTTGCGCTGTGCTGTCGAGAGGCAGGGACTCACGGGGTTGTGCCGATGCCGACTCCGTCATGGACCGATGGTGCAGGACGTAGGTTGCCGGGTCGTTGCGCAGGGGTGACGGGTCTTTGCCGCGGGCTCACGGAGCGGCCGGCGGCCCGAAGAGGCCCTCCAGGACGTGCGCGACCCCGTCCTCCTCATTGGACACCGTGTGCGCGGGAACGGCGGCGAGCACGGCCGGGTGGGCGTTGCCCATGGCGTAGCCGATGCCCGCCCAGTCGAGGACGGTCAGGTCGTTGGGCATGTCACCGAAGGCGATGACCTCCGTGGCGTCGATCCCGCGCCCGGCGCAGAGCTCGGCAAGGGTGCCCGCCTTGGTGACTCCGGACGCGCTGATCTCCAGGAGCCCGCGTCCGCCGGAGTGGGTGAACTGCACCTCGCGGCCCGCCGCGCCCGCCCCTTCGCGGGCGGCGGTCAGCAGGGTGTCCGCGTCGAGCCGGGCGGACCAGGCGAGGAGTTTGGTGACAGGCACGTCGGTGAGCCACAGGTCGGCGAGGGACGGTACGGGCAGTTCGGCGTCGATGTCCTCGGACATGCGCAGCCGATACGCCGGTTCGTACAGCACCTGGTTGCCGGTCTCCAGGGCGAATCCCACCTCCGGCACGGCGGCGGCGACCGCCGTGGCCACGCGCCGGGCGACGGCGACGGACAGGGCGCGGGAGGAGACGACCGTACGCGTCCCGATGTCGTAGACGAGCGCGCCGTTGCTGCATACCGCCGTCCCCGCCAGCCCGGTCGCGTCGGCGAGCCGGTCGACGAATCTGGGCGGTCTGGCGGTGACGAGGACGACCTCCGCACCGGCGCTCTCGGCCGTGCGCAGGGCGCGGAGGGTGCGGGGCGAGAGGGTCCCGTCGCCCCGCAGGAGAGTGCCGTCGAGGTCGGAGGCGATCATCCGGGGAAGCAGCATCGGACGATGCTACTGGGCTGGATCCTGGCGTGGTGGGCGTACGGCACGCTCCGCCGCCGCATGCCACCAGCGCGGCGGCGAGGGCGAGTTGGGCTGCGACCAGGGCTGACCCGGGTGAAGGCCGAGCGGGAGGAGAGCTGTTGCGCGGATGCGGACGGTGAACCAGCCGTGCCAGTGCCCGTCGGGACCGGGGCCACAGGCCAGGTCGCACTGCACGTCGCCGAGCGGGAACGGCATCCAGTCGATGCCCCGGTCACGCAGCCAGGCGCGGACGGCGGCCGCCGGGTGCGGGCGGCCGTTCACGTTCTCGTACGCGGCGATGGTCACCCAGTCGCCGGAGGGCGTTCGGGCGCTCGGGAGGTTCATGGCTGCCATGATGCGCGACGCGTCGACGGCTCGTCAGTGGTTCACCAGGAGCGCGTCGACGGCTCGTCGGCGAAGAAGTTCGCAGGGTGGAGAACCCTTGTGCCCTGATACTCGTCCGACCAGGTGACGCACCGACACTGACAAGGGGCTCCGATGCGAGGGAAGCGGCCGCAATGGCTGGGGCGGCTGTGGCCGCGCACGCGGCGTGGGCAGCGCCGGGCCGTGCAAGGGGTCATGATCGCCTGTGTGCTGGGGCTGGCACCCACCACCTGGATGTACTCCGTGGCCGACGCCCGTGTCCGGACGACCGCGGAGGCACCCGCGCAGCAGGTCGCCGTGGTGTTCGGCGCGGGGCTGTGGGACGGGAAGCCGTCGCCGTACCTCGCGAACCGGCTGCGGGCCGCCGCCGAGCTGTACCGGGACGGCAAGGTGAGGGTCGTGCTGGTGACCGGTGACAACAGCCGCGAGGACTACGACGAGCCCGATGCCATGCGGGCGTTCCTCGTCGCGCACGGGGTGCCCGACAGACGGATCGTCAGCGACTTCGCCGGGTTCGACACCTGGGACTCCTGCGTGCGGGCCAAGAAGATCTTCGGTATCGACCGGGCCGTGCTGGTGAGCCAGGGGTTCCATATCCGGCGGGCGATCGCGCTGTGCCGGGCCGCGGGCATCGATGCGTACGGCGTCGGGGTCGACGCCAAGCACGATGTGACCTGGTACTACGGCGGGACGCGGGAGGTGTTCGCGGCGGGGAAGGCGGCGCTGGACGCGATGTTCAAGCCGGACCCGCACTTCCTGGGGCCGGAGGAGCCCGGGGTCGGGGAGGCGCTGACGGCCAGGACACCTCCTGAGGGATGAGGCACCGGCCGACCTCAGATCGACTACAACGGGCGGTTCTGCATGTCGTCGGCGGCCGCCGCGCACCGGCGGGCCTTCGGCCACGACCGCGGGCTGCCGGGGCGGGCGGTGGCGCCTGCCCGGATCACCGGGGCCATCCGGCAGGACACCGTCTTCATGCCGTTCCACTGGGCGGGTGAGGGCCGGGCCAACACGCTGACGAACCCGGCGCTGGACCCGGTGCCGCGGATGCCGGTGTTCAAGGTGTGCGCGGTGCGGGTGGAGGCTGCCGGCGGGTGAGCCAGCTGCCTCCGGGGATGAGGGTGCCGTTGGAGCGGAGGGAGCGGGCGACGGGAGCGGCGGCGAGATAGACCCAGGCGCGGACGGTTCCGGTGCCGGGTGGCTTCCCGGCCGGGAGACGGACTTCTCGGGCGACCCTCTCGTACAGGTTGCCCGGATGTCCGGGACCGGCGTACTCCTCCAGCCGGTCGAGCTGTACGAGCAGCTCGGCGTAGCTCGCGGGCGCGGCGGTGACGAGCGCGCCCTGCACGGCGCCGTCGCCCTCGATCGCGTACGGGTAGCCGGGGCCGTCGTAGAGGAGGGCACCCGGCAGCAGGGCGGGCTGTTCCGCGATTGCCCGGCCGCGGAGGAACGGGTCGTGGTTGGGTTCGCCGGGGAGCAGCGTTCCGTAGACGAAGAAGGGCAGTTCGGGGGCGGTCTGCGGCATGGTCAGAGGGCCGTGATCGGAGTTGTCTCCGACGTCAGCCAGGCGAGGTAGCCGGCGCTTCCGCGTACCACCGGCATGGCGATGATCTCCGGGGTCTCGTAGTCGTGCGCCGCCCGGAGGTGCTCCTCCAGTTCGTCGTAGCGCTCGGCCGTCGTCTTGAACAGCACCTGCCACTCCTCGGTGGTCTCGATGGCGTTCTGCCACCGGTAGACGGAGGTGACGGGCGCGGAGATCTGCGCGCACGCGGCGAGCCGTGCCTCCACCGCCCCCTGGGCCAGGGCGTGGGCCTTCTCCTCGCTGTCCGTGGTGGTCAGTACGGTCAGCCATGCCGGCGATGTCACCGTCGGTCTCCTCGGTTCTTCTCGGATCTTCTGCCTGTCGGGCTTCCTTCTTCGTCGATTGTCCGGGTGCTCCGGCCCACTGCCCTCCCCTCGATCCCCGAGTCAGCATGGACATGACATATCATCGACTGACAGGGGCAGGTCCCGGAAGCACTCGCTCCGGGACCTGCGTCCAGCCGAGAAGGGATCAGCCTCCGTACGGGCGGACCGCCTTGGCGTCCCGTAGCGCACTCCCCCACCAGGTCAGCTGGTCGAGCAGAGTCTTCGCCGCCGCGTCGACGGCCGCGGGGTCCTTGTGCCGGCCCTCGTCGTCGAAGAGAGCGCCCGCGTTGTGGAACGACACGGTGTCGCGGAGGGAGACGGCGTGCAGCTCGGCGAAGACCTGGCGAAGATGTTCGACGGCCCGCAGACCGCCCGACACTCCCCCGTACGAGACGAAGGCGACGGGCTTGGCCTGCCATTCGGCGTGATGCCAGTCGATGAGGTTCTTCAGCGGGGCGGGGTACGAGTGGTTGTACTCGGGCGTGACCACGACGAAGGCATCGGCGGCGGCCAACCTGGGCGACACTCTCGCCAGTCGGGCCTGCACGTCCGGTCCCGGGCGGTAGGTGAGCGCGAACGGGAGCTCGAGTTCGGCGACGTCGATCAGGTCGGTCTCGATGCTCGGGTGACCGGCGGTACGGGAGAGGAACCAGTCGGCGACGACCGGGGCGAAGCGGCCCTCGCGATTGCTGGCGAGGATGACCGCGACCTTCAGGGGTGCTGTGGTGAGTTCCATGCGGCGAGACTCGTGTGTCAACCTTGGTTGAGGTCAAGCGCTGCCGCTCACCTCTCCGGCGTACGGTGGAACACATGACGACCGCCGCGCCCCTGTACGTCGAGTTCAACGGACGCGCAGCAACGGAGGCGGATCTCCGGATCCCCGCCTTCTCCGACTACGGTCACTTCACCGCCATGCAGGTCAGGGGCGGGAAGGTACGCGGCCTCACGCTCCACCTGGCCCGGCTGGACGCCGCCAACCGGGAACTCTTCAGCCATGGGCTCGACGGCGGCCGGGTGCGCGAGCTGATCCGGCACGCGCTGGACGGCGCCGGGGTACGGGACGCCTCGACCCGGGTGCACGCCTTCCTGCCGCCGGGCGACACCGGGACGACCGTCATGGTCACCGTGCGCGGACCGGCGCAGAAGTCCACCGAACCGCACTGCCTGATGTCCGTTCCGTATGTCCGCACCGTCCCGCACATCAAGCGCCCCGGCGATTTCGGCCAGACCTATTACCGGCAGCTCGCCGGACGCTCCGGCTTCGACGAGGCGCTGCTGATCGCACCGGACGGGACGGTGACGGAAGGGGCGATCACCAACGTCGCCTTCTGGGACGGCACTTCGGTCGTCTGGCCCGACGCGCCCGCACTGCTCGGCATCACCATGGCCCTGCTGGAGCAGGAACTGCCGGGCGCCGGGCTCGAGTCCGTACGGCGCCCGGTGACGCTGGACAGGATCGGCGCCTACCGGTCGGCATTCCTCACCAACTCGCAGGGAATCACACCGATCCGGCGGATCGACGACACGGAGTTCGTGGTCGACGAGGAACTCATGAAGCGGGTGGGGTCGGCGTACGAGGCTGCGCCCTGGGACACCGTCTGAGAGGGGAGCATGGGGCCCATGCAGATCCACATCGAGGGCTCGGACCTCCCCGGCCGCACCTGCGGGCCCGACAGCGACTTCCCCGGCGCCCGGAACATCCACGTCGGCGTACAGCGCAAGGACAGGCCCGGCGAGCTGCTGGGCCTGCACCCCGGCGACGCACCGTCGGCCGGATGGACACTGGACTGCACGGCCACCTCGACCGACGACGGCATCACGGTCACCGGGCCGTATGTGCAGAACCGGCTCGGCGGGCGCTTCGTCTATCTGTCCTGGGGCACCGTGGACGACCACGGCGTCTTCTCCATGTTCCGGCGGGCCAAGCTGATGTTCGGCGACATCGATCCGACCGTGCTCGATGCCGCCGCGCGCTCCGGACATCTCACCGCACGCCTGCGCCTCTCCGACGCCAAGGGGCAGCCTCTCTGCGCCCGTGTCCGGCCGCCGACCGTCACCTGGACCGCCCTCGCCCCCGAGTGACGGGACCGCCCCCATCGGGCCCAGGGGGGTGGGTCCGATGAGGGCGGCGGCCTGGGGCGGCGGGGGGAAAGCCGTCCCGTGGGGGGTGTCATGCGTGTGCCCGGGGCCGACGAGGTCATGCATGTGACGTACGGCACCCATTCCTCGTGGCTCGTCACCCGATCAGCACGGTGTGTCGCGAGGCCGGCCGCCTGCCCTCCCATCCCCGCTGTGACCTGCACGCTTATCTCTCGACAAGGAGCCCGGCCCGGACCGGTCGAGTGAAAGCTGACCCGATGTCAGCATGCATGGGTGGCGCGCCGCCCGTTAGCTCTGCATCAGGAGATACCCGCCAGCGCCTCTGCTCGGAGGAACCCCCATGCGCAGTCCTGCCCGCCTCGTGACCGGCGCCGCCGCCGCAGCACTCGCCGCTGCCACGCTCGGCCTGTCCACCGCCGCGCCGTCCGCGTATGCAGGGGACGTCGGTCAGCTGGAGATATCCCCGGCGGACGCGGCTCCGGGCACCACGGTCACGGTGAACACCACCGCTTGCGGGAACGACGCGAAGGCCGCCGGGGATGCGAACTCCCTGGAAGCGGGGGACTTCACGCTGGCGTCCACCACCCGCGAGAAGGTGGTGGTCGGCACGTTCACGGTGCCGAAGAAGACCCATGCCGGTCCGTTCAGCATCGACGTGTCCTGCGAGAGCGGCAGAGAGGTCACCGGAACACTGCGGGTGAAGGCGGCGGACACCGCGAAGTACGCCGCCGCGGGTTCCCCTGCCGGCACCGTGGAGGATAACGGCTCCGGCGGCAACACGGGCAGCGGCAACTCGGTGCCTTCCCTCGACGACCTGGCAGCCAGGGGCGAGAGCCTCCTCGGGAACCAGAACCCCTTCGGCGTCGGCAACTCCACCGGGAACGGGAGCGGGCGCGACACCGGAAACGGCCAAGGCCGCGACACCGGGAACGGGACCGGGACCGGCCAAGGCCGCGACACCGGGAACGGGACCGGGACCGGCCGCAACACCGGAAGCGACACCGGGAACGGCCAAGGCCGCGACACCGGAAACGGCCAAGGCCGCGACAGCTCCACCGTGCCCACCTCTCCCTCCGGGCACGTCAAAACTGGTGTAGGCGGCAGCATCCGCCCGGACACCTCCCAGATCGCGGCGGGTGCCGGCGTTCTCGCCGCGTCCGCCGTCGGCGGAGCCTGGCTCCTGCGTCGTCGGGCGAGCGGCACGCAGGCGGACAGCTGACGGGGACGTACCCACGTCCCCGTACCGCCACGATTCCGTCCCGGTGGCCGCGCGTCACCGGGACGGGACCCCCACTTCCTTCCTCACGTCCTTCCCCGTCCCGGAGGACGACACCCCGGAGGACGACCGTGTTCCAGAAGGCCAAGGGCTGGCTGGTCGCCGTCGCAGCGCTGGTCGGCGTCTGGCTGATCCAGCACGGCGCCGGCACCGTGCTGGTACCGCCGCAGCCGACCACCGCCCAGGCCTTCGCCGCCGGTCCCGGAGCGCAGCCCGGCTCGCCCGTCGCCGCCCCGTTGCGGCCCTCGACGCCCGTCCGTCTCCGTATCCCCAGCATCAAGGTGGACGCCCCGATGATCCGGCTCGGGCTCGGGTCCGACGGCAGCCTCGACGTGCCGCCGGCCGAAAACCGCAACGTCGTCGGCTGGTACAAGGACGGCACCCCACCCGGCGCCAAGGGCACCGCGCTCGTCGCCGGTCATGTCGACAACGCAAAGGGACAGTCCGTCTTCTACGACCTGGGGACCCTGGCCAAGGGCAGCACCGTCGAGGTGGTCCGGCAGGACGGGAGCACCGCCGTCTTCTCGCTCGACGCCATCGAGGTGTACAAGAACACGAACTTCCCCGACCGGCGGGTGTACGGCGCCTCGTCGTTCGCCTCGCTGCGGCTGATCACCTGCGGCGGCGGCTTCTCACCGAAAACCGGCTACCAGGGCAACGTGGTCGCGTACGCGCACCTCACCGGAGTGCGCTGACGCCGGTCGCACACCCTTACGGCCTCCCCCACGACAGGGAGTGGGCTCCCTACCGCCGGGGAGGCCGTTAGGCCCACTGGTCGAACGCCAGCTTCGCGACGAGTGAGAACACCACGACCAGCAGCACACCACGGACGAACTCGCTGCCCTTGCGCAGCGCCATCCGCGCACCGAGCAGCCCACCCGCCAGGTTGAACACCGCCATCAGCGCGGCCAGCTGCCACAGCACGCTGCCCTGGTAGGCGAACATCGCGAGGGCGCCGGCGTTGGTGCAGACGTTGACGATCTTGGCGGTGGCGGACGCCGTCACCAGGTCGAGGTGGAGCACAGCGGTCAGCGCGAGCACCAGGAACGTGCCGGTGCCCGGCCCGAACAGCCCGTCGTAGAAGCCGATGCCCCCGCCGACCAGCACGATCGCGGTGACCGTACGGGCCCGGGTGACCTTCCGGTCCGTACCTCCGTCCGCCTCCTTGCCGAACTGCGGCCGCAGCATCACGAACGCCGCCACCGCCAGCAGCACCACCATGATCACCGGACGGAGCACGTCACTGCTGATCCCGGCGGCGAAGAAGGCACCGGTCATCGATCCGGCCAGCGCCATCAGCCCGATCCGCACCGCCGTCCCGACCTTCACCGGCGCCTTGCGCACGTACGTCACGGCGGCGCCCGAGGTACCGACGATGGCCACCGCCTTGTTGGTGCCGAGGACATGCGCGGCCGGGACGTGCGGCAGACCGAGCAGCAGCGCGGGCAGCAGGAGCAGCCCGCCGCCGCCCACCACCGCGTCGATCCAGCCCGCGGCGGCAGCGGCGAGGCACAGGACAACGAGGGTGGTCAGGGTGATGTCGGGCATACTCGCGACCCTATGGAGGCGATACATGTCCCGTCCAACTGCTTCTGCGGGATTGCCGGAAAGTTGAGCCAACTCTGAGCTTCCGGGGCTCAGAGCGCGAGTTCGATTCTCGTCACCCGCTCCACGCGTAAGCCCCAGGTCAATGGCCCGGGGCTTCCTTGTTGTCTAGACCTCTTATTGGTCCGGGCGCCATAAGTGGCCTCGCAACGGGTCAGACAGGGGCTACCGCCGCCACTCGCTGCGACCGGGCAACCAAGAGTCCCGAACCCTCCGACAGCCGAAATATCAGGTCAGGCCCGGCACCGAGAAATCAGTACCGGGCCCGATCCGCTTCGCGAGGCCGTTCTGGTACCCAGTTGGGAGCCGACTGCAACGTCCGGCTCCCAGGAGGGCGCAGCCGAATCCGGGGCAGATGGCACTCGCGGACATGGGAAAACCCCTGCTGCGACCTACCTGCCCACGCAGATCACCAGGCCCCTCTCCCGTTTTTGGTGAAATGAGGCCACAAGGGCAGCCCTGCGACTGACGGTGGCAGGAACCAGCCAGTGGCGCCCCCCGAACGCCTTTCGAACATCGTGCACTTCCAGCCGCCGGCCGACGAGAGGGATGTAAGCGACACCCTCCACTCAAGCAATCACCCCCTGTCAACAGGTGGCCACCCGTTGTCAATGTCGCCTTATCGGCCACTCCGACATGCGGCCAGTTTTCTCTCTGTCCTGCGCAATGATCATCCTTATACGGTGAACTCCGTTTTTGTCTGCGTAAGTGCCAGTCGCATCTACCAATGGACGGTGCGACCGCCTCGCAGACCCACGGGGTAGGGGGAGGAAGCGCACATGGATCCGTTGGCATTTCCTGTACTGGCCGGGACGGTGCTCACCGAGGCGGTCAAATTTCTTTTCGACCGAGCGAGTGCAGTGCTGGACCGACGAACAGGTCGAGTTCCGATCGACGAGCCGGAGCAGACACCGGGGCAGACGCAGCCCCTACTCGTCAGAGCCCCCTCACTCACCGACGAACGTGTCGCCCGTATCACCGGGGCACACGGCGCTCTCCGCGTCTACCTGTCGCGACCCGAGTTCCTCCAGGGCGATGACACCGAACTGAGGGAGGTTCTGGGTCGCCTTCGCCGGGACTTGGAGGAGGTGTACGGGCGCCGCTTGCCCTTCGGCGAAGAGAGGAATGCAGACCGTCCTGGCGTAGAGGTCTCACAGCGGGCCGATTCCCTCTATGGCAAGCAGGTCGGCATGCGCGTCGGCGGCGACATCACGGAACGCGGGCGGGCACGCGTCGACCAAGAGGCCGTGACCATCGAGGAGACAGGTGAACAGGTCGGCATCGAGGTAGAAGGCACCATCGGCTGAGGACGGCGACACCATGAACTTCGACGACGGCCGCATCAGAGCGAGTCCGCGGCAGATCTCGTCTCCGCCCAGAGGCGATGAGGTGCACGAGGGCGAGCAGCCCCCAGGTCAATTCGCGTCGACACAACAAGACCCAGGCCCCGAACCGGGCAGCCCGCACGAACTGCCACCTCCACCGTCCGAGCCGCCCAGTATCGCTGCGTCGGCCACCTGGGTAAACCGAACGCCGGCAGAGACCACGGCCGCCGGCCCGGCCTCCGACGACCGCTTCCTGCGGCCTTCCACGGCAGGGGCGCCGACGCGCGAATCTGTGGAGGCGGTCGGACAGGCCGCCGTCCTGCAATGGGCCTCCAACCTCTACGGCGAACAGATCGGTACGAAGTACGTATACGAGCAGACGCTTGACTCGCACGCCCCGATCTCACCTGAGTACCTGGCCGTAGCCCGCCAGGTGTACGCAGAACCCCACCGTGAGGACCGACTGGCGCCGAGCCCTTTCGCGCAAGCTCTGAAAGCCCTGCGTACGTCAGGCTCCGTACTCGTCCTCAGTCGCCCGCCGAACAACAGCCGGACCTTCACCGCTTACGCACTGCTCGCGCATCTCCTGGACGACGGCATCATCACCGAAGTACGGCCGCTGTCCTTCGGTGGATCCAAGCACTTCCCGACAAGACGGCTGCCGCACGACCGCCATTGCGGCTTCTTGCTGGAACTTCCGCCCGACGAAGATGACTTCGCCGTCGACGACTCTTTCGGCGGCAGCCTGAACAAACTCGTCGAGCGCCTACAGCGACGAAACTGCCGGTTGATCGTCCTCACCCGCCCCGAGCAATGGAGGCGTATCAGCCACGGTGTGCCAGATGGCATCGCACCGGAATTGGGGTCCGTGCGGCCGCGTGACATCGCCGAACGGTGGCTGCTCGGTCGGGAGCCGGACTTTCCAGCGGCCCCTTGGCTTGAGCACAAGGACATCAAGCCTCTGCTTACTGGCCAAACCCCAACCGACGTGCTGAACCTCGTGTACCTCATGCTTGAACAGCACCGGGCAGCGCAGTCCGCTGTGACGGATGCCGCCGCCTCAGCCCAGGCTTTCAGGCACCAGCAGGGCGGCTCCGGCCGGCTGGCGTTTGAAGAGCAGGTGGCCAATGTCGTTGCCGCCCACAGCAACTGGGAGGACGCACTCTACGGCTGGCACGAGCCCGAGAATCGATCTCGGACAAGTTTCGAGCGCAACTTCCTGCTAACCGCAGCTGTTCTCCGGGGCGATCCCGTCGGGCATGTGTACGCCAAGGCGGCTGAGCTAACCGGGCAACTCGGCGACGTAAAAGTCGAGATCGATGGGCAGCGGGAACCCGGCGTTATCGCCATGACGAGGGCCATCGAAGCTAGACGCGAGGATGACGGCACTCTCACCTTCATCCGCCCGAACTGGGATGACGCCGTCATCGAGTACTTCTGGAACGATCGCCCCCTGGCTCGTACGACCTTCCTCAGGTGGCTCGCGCAGGCACCCGTCGTCGACACCGGCAGGAGCAGAGAAGCGCTGGAGATCGTCAGCAGGGACGGTCGACTTGCCCTGGCCAAGCGCGTGGGGCAGTTCGCTCTGCGATGGGCCGTTCGACATCGTCGCCAGACCCCGCTGGAGCAGATCGTTGAGGAGTGGTATAAGCCTGCAGCTGGCAAAGAGCTGTGGCCTCTGGCTCTTGAGCTCCTCGACTCCGCGGCCATCCACGCTGCCAGCGCGCCCTACATCCATTCCATGCTGCTGGCCTGGTCGAGCCGGAACCAGCCTCATCTACAAAGAGCCGTTGTAGAGGTCTGTACGGGTGCGTTTGGTCGCAGGCATACGGCTAAGGCACTCCGTCGACTCAGGAATGTGGCCGCCCAAGGTCATCCTGATGTGATCGACACGCTGCGCGAAGCGGTACGCGTCTTATGGGAGGACGCCACCATCCGGCAGATGTTGTTCGGGTACGTCGTCGATTGGTGCAAATCGGAGACGCTCAGCCAGACCGTCGGGCACCGCACGTTCACCGCGCTGGCCCTGAACTCCCCGCCTGAGGTGGCCGGCCTGCCACCACTCCTCCAAGCAATGACCCAGGAGAACCCACATGAGGAGGACGCCTTCCGGCCAACCCAGCAAGGGCTCGTGACCGGCTGGCGCACCTTACTGCGCCAGGCAGCGGGGCCGACAGGGGAGCGGGACCTCGACAAGGCCGTCTTCACGTGGCTCGATGCTGCGCTGCAAAGGCACGAACTCAAATCCGTCGTCTTCGACACCCTGCGCCAGGCCGTGAATGTTCCCGGGGCTGCAGGACCGCCCCTTCGCGAGGCTCTGCGCACCTCCGCCCAGTGGTGGGTTCAGGGGCAAGACCGCCCTTACTCCGCGGAGAAGGAAGGGCTCAAGATCGAGTTGTCCGCTCTGCTCGACCAGGACCTCACCACGCGACGAAGTCATCCGCCCGCGCAGCAGGAGTCCCCCAGAATGCCAGGCGAGCAACCTTCGACCGCTGTGAAGGTCGACGCACCATGAGACGCCGTGGCCCCACGGGGCGTGCTTCCGACGCAGAAAACAACCCCGGCTGGACATCCGTCTTCACGGACCGTCCCAAAAGTTCAGACCCAACGCTGTCGTTCACGGCCGAGATCCGAGTGACGTGGCGGCGCCAAATCGACTCCACCATGCTGGCAACAAACCCCCACACAGCACCAGCCCTCACGAGGCAAGAGGTCGAGAAGGCAGCCAGACGCTGTGACGTCCTGCGGCCAACAGCGGCCGAGCAAGACATCGCTACCGCTGTCCGGCAACAGCTACCCCTCGCAGACGACGGTGTCGTGGTGACTGATGTCCAGGTACGCATCAGCGTGGACGACTGCACGCGCGAGGCCGCTCTCCTCGCAGAACGCTTGCGGCAGGAGTACCGCCGGAAGGAGCAACGCCTCACGCGCGAACACGAGCTGGACGACCTGGCACGGCGACAGGCCCAGGCCCGTGAGACGTTCCTCCGGGAGGAAATCCTCGCTAACCCAGCCGCTGCCCGCCTCTACGGCCTCCTGGAAGGAGAATCCAAGCACTGGCCCCGGCTTGGGGGGCCGCCGACGGCCACCAACCTCGAAGAACTGGTGCGCGAGGTCCGCCAATGGCAGCCGGGACAGCAATGGGTGACTGTCGCGCAGCTTCTTCACACCTTCGTCGGCGACCTGACGGAAGAGGGGCGCAAGGAGCTGCTCATCATCCTCAGCGACGCTGTCCGCGCGTTCGGAGACGAGAACACGGCCCATCGCCTCGCCCTGCTGTCGGGCGAGGCACAGTGAAGATAGCTGCGCTGCGCTGGGCGCTTGACCCTCTCACCAGCATGTTGGCCCTGCGGCTGCGTGTACGAGAACACGGTCGCCTTTCCTACGATGCTGCATGGCGTCTAGCACGAGTCATGCGCCACCCTGACGAAATGGGCTATCGCGTGCACGGACACGGCAGAGACGACACGTAACAACAAGTCAGTGCGCCGTTAGCGCGCCCGCCGGAGAGCATCAACCAGCTGCACCAGCGACGCGACGTGCAGTCCCGGGAAAAGGTCCTGGAGGCGCTACAAGACACCGCCGAGGACAACGCACCGATTACTCGGAACCTGGCAGCGCATAGTGACACGAGCCCGGACTCTGCTGGGTGACGTGAACGTCACGGAGTACGAGCAGGGATCGCCGGATGGGCCACTCAGGCACCGGTATCGACCTGTCGGCCTTCGGCGACGAAGACAGCATCACTGTGCCGTACTGGCGTGCCGAGGACGCCGCCGCTGCACTCGGCAAGGTCTTAGCTCTCTCGGGAAACGTGTCGGTCGCGGACATGGCACCTCAGCACTCGACGGCGGTCATGTCGCAGACCACCGAGGTTCTACGTAGCCGGTACGGAGCCCGATTCCCACGTCGCCCGCCAGGCGACGATCCCGCGAGCCGCCCGTGCTGTGACCGTGCCACAACGTGCCAGTAGCAGCGGTAAAGAGGGGTCAGCACAGGTGCCGATAGAACACTCGAATCCGGGAAGTGCCAGGCTGTTTCCGCCGGTCAGGTTGCATATTGATGCCTGAGTGCCGAGCGATTCCCAAGCTCAGAGCGCGAGTTCGATTCTCGTCACCCGCTCCACGAAAGCCCCAGGTCAGAGACCTGGGGCTTGCTTTTTTCGTAGGTCGTCCTTGAGGTGCGCACCCTTCATGTGCCACAAGCGGGGGCCGACTTCGCCTCGTCGATCCGCGAGCCCCGACACTCAGGGGGACACCGAAAGCCGATGCCACCAGCCTCCATCATCACTCTCCGCATATGTACAATACTTCTCTTCATGAGAGTATCTTGAATAGAAGTATCAAGGGCCATGTCATGGAGGTGAACTGCCGTGAACGGATTTATCGGGCGCCGCACCGAACTCGCCCTTCTGGACGACCTGTTGGAGCCAGTGAAGACCGGCGGGCGCAGCGGACGGCCCGGGCGGGCCGTCCTGATCCGCGGACGCCGCCGGGTGGGCAAGTCCCGCCTGGTGGAGGAGTTCCTGGAGCAGGCCGGGCTGCCGCATGTGTTCTTCACCGCCATCGGCGGCTCCCGCGAGAAGGATCTGGCGGGCTTCGCCGCCGAGGTGACGGCCTCCCGGCTTCCCGACGCGGCGCGGTTCGGTGATTTCGCCGCCCCGCTGACCTGGGACGCCGCGCTGACCATGCTCGCCTCCGCGCTGCCCACCGACTCTCCCAGCGTGGTGGTCCTCGACGAGATGCCCTACCTCGTACGCGAGGACCCGAGCTTCGAGGGCGCGCTGCAGAAGGCGTTCGACCGGACGTTGTCGAAGCTGCCCGTTCTGCTCATCCTCATCGGCTCCGACATCGCCATGATGGAACAGCTCAACACCTACGGGCGCCCCTTCTACCAGCGGGGCACCGAGATGGTCGTGCCGCCGTTGAATCCGGCAGAGGTCGCCTCGATGCTCGATCTGCCGCCCGCCGACGCCTTCGACGCCTACCTGATCTCCGGCGGGCTCCCGCTCATCCTGGAGGAATGGCCGCACGGCGCCGGGCTGTGGGAGTACCTCGAACTGGCCCTGCGCAGACCGACCTCCGCCCTGCTGGTCAGCGGCGAACGCACCCTGGCTGCCGAGTTTCCCACCGAGGCGCAGGCTCGCACCGTCCTGGGCACCATCGGCCACGGCGAACGCACCTTCACACTGATCGGCAGAGCCGCCGGCGGACTCAACCCCAGCTCGGTATCCCGCTCACTGGAACTCCTCGCCTCCCGCCGCATGGTCGCCGCCGAACTACCCCTTTCCACCAAACCCAGCCGTGAGACCCGCTATCGCATCGACGACCCGTACCTGCGCTTCTGGCTCTCCTTCATCGGCCCCGGCATCCCCGCGGTCGAACGCGGCCGTGGTGACCGCGTCCTCGACACCATCCGTGCCAGCTGGACGTCCTGGCGGGGCAGGGCCATCGAGCCCGTTATCCGCGAAGCCTTGTGGCGACTGGGCTCCGACGAAGGACAGCTGCCCGCGGGCACCCATGCGATCGGCGGCTACTGGACCCGCACCAACGACCCGGAGATCGACATCGTCGGAGCCGACCACTCCCCCATCGCCAAGAAGATCACCCTCGTGGGTTCGGTCAAGTGGCTGGAGAAGAAGCCCTTCGACAACCGCGACCTCGCCCGCCTCATCACCCACCGCTCCCAGCTTCCCGGCGCCGACGACACCACCCCCTTGCTCGCCGTCACCCGCAGCGGCTGCACCGCCGACGGCGTCCCCACCCTCACACCCGAGGACCTCCATGACGCCTGGTCCTGAATCTGTGACCGGCCGTGCCACTACGTGCCAGTCGGAGCGGTAGGCGGCGGTCAGCAACGGCACCCAACGGGGCCGAAGATTCCGTGCATGGCCGTGTTCTCGCAGGTCTGACCCGAATCCGTAGGTAGTGGCCGATGCTCCGTCAGGTGACGGGGCTTCGGTCGTTTCGGGCTGGTGAGCGAGGTGGGGGCAGGCCGGTGG
>NZ_JBSFYR010000117.1:0-19235 GCF_053599875.1 Streptomyces sp. NPDC005151
ACCACCGGGCAGGCGGCCCGCACCCACGGGGCACGGCGCCGAAAATCAAGCCCGTCGAGGGGGTCCCCCCATGCCCTTAAGGCTATGGGGGAGATTGAGGACGGAACCCCGCACCCCGGACCGGGGCACCGCACCACGGACCGCCACCGCACTGCGGGCGGGACGCCCACGGGGCACGGCGCCGAAAATCCAGCCCGTCCGGCGATTGAGGACGGAACCCCCCGCCCCCGGACCGGGGCATCGCACCACACGACGCCCCCGCCCCGCCCGGGGGCACCGCGGTCAGCCCACCCGGTAGACCAGCGCCGTCGCGAGCCCCGCGAGCCCCTCCGCACGGCCGGTGAATCCGAGCCCGTCCGATGTGGCGGCCGAGAGCGAGACCGGGGCGCCCACCGCTGCCGACAGCACCTTCTGCGCCTCGTCGCGCCGCTTGCCGATCTTCGGTCGTACGCCGATGACCTGTACGGCGACGTTCCCGATCTCGAACCCGGCGGCCCGTACGATCCGCGCCGCCTCGGTCAGCAGCGTGACGCCCGCGGCGCCGGACCACTCGGGGCGCCCTGTCCCGAAGTGCTGTCCGAGGTCGCCGAGCCCTGCGGCCGAGAACAGCGCGTTGCAGGCGGCGTGCGCCACGACGTCGGCGTCGGAGTGGCCGGCGAGACCGGGGCCCTCGTCCTCCCAGAGCAGGCCCGCGCACCACAGCTCGCGGCCCTCCTCGAAGGCGTGGATGTCCGTGCCGATGCCGACCTGCGGAATCACCGGCGCGTGCTCAGAACCCATCGTTCGCCCTCCTGCGTGCGAGAACCGCCTCGGCCAGCACCAGGTCGAGCGGCCGGGTCACCTTGAATGCCTCTTCGTGCCCGGGTACGACCACGACGGGCGCCCCGAGCTGTTCGACCATGCCTGCGTCGTCGGTGGCGCCCTCGCCGTCGACGGCGGCGGTCTCGTGGGCGCGGACCAGGGTGTCCCGGTCGAAGCCCTGCGGGGTCTGCACGGCGCGCAGCCTGGCCCGTACGGGCGTGCCGAGCACGGGCTCCGGGTCGCCGGGCGCGCCGGGTTCGACCTCCTTGACGGTGTCGGCGAGCGGCAGCGCGGGGACGACGGCGGGTGCACCGTCGCGTACGGCCTCGATCACCGCGTCCACGGTGTCGACCGGCACCAGCGGGCGTGCCGCGTCATGGACGAGGACGGCGGAGATGTCCTCGGGGAGCGCGGCGAGGCCGAGGCTGACCGATTCCTGGCGGGTGTCACCGCCCGGCACGACGAGGTAGTCGGTGTGCTCGGGCAGGGCGTGTTCGTCCAGCAGGTTCTTGACCTCGGGCGCGCTGTCCGGCGGGGCCACGACGACGACGAGGGAGACGGACCGGGACGCCGCCATGGCCCGTACCGCATGGATGAGCATGGGCGTGCCGCTCAGCGCACGGAGCGCCTTGGGGGCGCCCGGGCCGAGCCGTACGCCTCGGCCGGCGGCGGGAATCACCGCGGCGGTGCGGTACGGACGCGATTGATCAGACATCGGTTGCACTCCGAAGCATCAGCATGTTTGTTTCCACGGCCGACATGGGTATGGCCACAAGCGAGCCGGGCGCGACGCCTTGACTTGACCGGGACCCTTTCCGTGACGCCTGGTCGAGTTCGGGCAAGCCGCAGCGGCTGCTCGGGGTCGGCTTTACACGATCGCGAGCAAAGTATCGATGGGGCAGCCGGATCCGGATCCGGACATGCCGCAGCGCCCGACGACACACCGTGAATACGGCTGGTCAGCGGGCACCGCGGCACATTTATTTACGACCGGTGAGATCCGGGTCAGGACGCGAGGACCTCGTCGAGCAAAGCCTCGGCCTTGTCTTCGTTCGTGTTCTCCGCGAGAGCGAGCTCACTCACCAAGATCTGGCGAGCCTTGGCGAGCATGCGCTTCTCACCTGCGGAGAGTCCGCGCTCACGCTCACGACGCCACAGGTCGCGAACGACTTCGGCGACCTTGATGACATCGCCGGAGGCGAGCTTCTCCAGATTTGCCTTGTAGCGCCGGGACCAGTTCGTCGGCTCTTCGGCGTACGGTGCGCGCAGCACCTCGAAGACCCGGTCCAGGCCCTCCTGCCCGACTACGTCGCGCACGCCCACGAACTCCGCATTGTCCGCCGGGACACGAACCGTCAAGTCACCCTGGGCGACCTTGAGCACCAAGTAGGTCTTGTCCACGCCTTTGATCTGGCGAGTTTCGATAGCCTCAATCAGCGCGGCCCCGTGATGGGGATAGACCACGGTGTCGCCAACCTTGAACGTCATGTGACAGGTACCCCTTCCGTGGCTATCAAGAGTAACACGAGAACAGCTTCTCCTGAATGGCGTTTTCGCAGGTCAGGGCATATCTCGGGGCTTGACAACAGCAACGCGAACGTGCTGCGGAAGGGATCGGGAGGGCGGTATTCGCAGGTCGGAGCGGCTGTACGGGTGGGGTGAAACACGTGCGCCACACACGCGCGAACCTCCTCCGAAGTGACTGAACGTCCCGGTTTGCCGGATTCCAGATGGTGAACTTTCCGTACTCCGTTCGGAGATCGATCACCCGTACGGACGTAAGATCGACCGGCAATTGGGGGGCGGCCTGAGTACCGATGGTCAATGGAATTGATCAACGGCAGGGGTCGCGGAGATTATGTGCACGGAATGCGTCACGGTCCCAGGAATTGATCAAGCCTGTTATGTGAACAGCACACGAATCGCGGGGGCGGGGCGGCATGCCGGCGGATCGGGGGCCCGACTGCGGACACGGCTCGTGATGCCCGGGGGCGGTAGGGGCGGGTCGGGTGCGGGGCAGGGACGACGGCTCGGTAACCTAAGCCCGCTGACACAGCCTTAGGGCGGCTTTACGCCGCTCGCCCCTCCCGTCCGTGAAGTCCGTACGTTCAAGGAGTTGCCGCAGCCGTGAGCCGCAGCCTTCGACGCGGCGCCCTTGCCGCCACTGCCATCGTGATCTCGATCGGTGCACTTTCCGCGTGTGGTGCCGGCAATGACGCGCAGACGCTCGAAATCAAGCCGGACAGCGCTGCCACCACCATCGGTGACATCCGCATCCAGAACGCGAACGTCATCACCCAGCCCGAGCGCAACGCCGCGGGTCCGGCCGTCGTCACCGCGACGCTGTTCAACAACGGTGTCGCACGGCAGACGCTGGACGCGATCACCCTGCCCGGCACCGGCGCGACGGTGCAGCTGCACGCCGCCAAGGGTGCGGGACCGATCGTCGTCCCGGCCGGGGGCAAGGTCGTCCTCGGCGGCAGGGGCAATGCCGCCGCCGTGATCGAGAACGGCCGCGAGGCCACGCAGAACGGCAACGTGCAGTCGGTCGTCTTCAAGTTCAGCAGGACCGGCGACGTCCCGCTCGGCGTGTTCGTCGTCCCGGCCACCAGCTACTTCACGGGCTTCGGCCCGAGCTCGCTGCCGGTGGTGCCGTCCGAGACGCCCGCGACGACGCCGTCCGGGTCCGCGCCGTCGGGCAGCCCGTCCGAGTCGGCGAGCGGCGCGGCGGGCCCGACGGACGCCGCGTCGGCTTCCCAGTCGGCCGGCTGACGTCCGCGGATACGCACGACGGAGGCGCCTCCCGAGCGGGAGGCGCCTCCGTCGTATGTGCTCCGCCCGGCCGCCTGCCGTACGGGCCCGGGTTTACGGCTCGAACTTGTAGCCCAGGCCGCGCACCGTCACCAGGAAGCGCGGCGCCCCCGGGTCGGGCTCGATCTTGGCCCGCAGGCGCTTGACGTGGACATCGAGGGTCTTGGTGTCGCCCACGTAGTCCGCGCCCCAGACGCGGTCGATCAGCTGCATCCGGGTCAGCACCCGGCCCGCGTTGCGCAGCAGCATCTCCAGCAGGTCGAACTCCTTGAGCGGGAGGTCGACCTTGCCGCCGGAGACCGTGACGACGTGGCGGTCCACGTCCATCCGGACCGGGCCCGCCTCCAGGGCGGCCGGGGTGACCTCCTCCGGCTCCCCGCGGCGCCGCAGCACCGCGCGGATGCGGGCGACGAGCTCCCGCGAGGAGAACGGCTTGGTCACGTAGTCGTCGGCTCCTATTTCCAGGCCGACGACCTTGTCGATCTCGCTGTCCTTGGCCGTGACCATGATCACGGGGACGTTGGACCTGCTGCGCAGCTGGCGGCAGACCTCGGTGCCGGGCAGGCCCGGCAGCATCAGGTCGAGAAGGACGAGGTCGGCGCCGTTGCGCTCGAACTCGTCGAGCCCGTCGGGGCCCGTGGCCGCGATCGCGACCTCGAAGCCTTCCTTGCGGAGCATGTAGGACAGGGCGTCGCTGAAGGATTCCTCATCCTCGACGACAAGCACTCGGGTCACGGAAGGACCTCCGGGGCAGGAAATGGTTCGAGAATGTCGGGGTCGGCGGCCCGATAGGTCCCGTCGTCACCGTTGACGATGAGCGGTCCGCCCGATGTGCGGTCTCGGTCCCGTACGGAGCCCGCTTCGGGCAGCCGCAGGGTAAAGGTGGAGCCCTGTCCCTCCGAGCTCCAGACCGTGACCTCCCCGCCGTGCGAGGCGGCCACATGTTTGACGATGGCGAGGCCGAGACCGGTGCCACCGGTGGCCCGTGAGCGGGCCGGGTCGACGCGGTAGAAGCGTTCGAAGACCCGCTCGCGGTCCTTCTCCGAGATGCCGATGCCCTGGTCGGTCACGGCTATCTCGATCTGGTCCCCGCCCGGTACGGCCAGGCGCCTCGCGGCGATGCCGACGCGGGTGCGGGCGGGGCTGTAGTTGACGGCGTTCTCCACGAGATTGCCGAGCGCCGCGGCGAGCTGGCCGCGGTTGCCCCAGATCCGGAGCTCCGCGGTGCCGCCGGCGGCCATGGTGATCTGTTTCGCCCCGGCCTGCTGCCGGCAGCGGTCGATGGCCTCGGCGACCAGTTCGTCGACCCGGACCGGCTCGGCGTCCTCCAGCGGGTCGTCGTTCTGCACCCGGGAGAGGTCGATGAGTTCCTGTACGAGGTTGGTCAGCCGGGTCGCCTCGATCTGCATCCGGCCCGCGAACCGCTCGACCGCCTCCGGGTCGTCGGACGCGTCCATGACGGCTTCGGAGAGCAGCGAGAGCGCTCCCACCGGGGTCTTCAGCTCATGGCTGACGTTGGCGACGAAGTCGCGTCGTACCGCTTCGATACGGCGGGCCTCGGTGAGGTCCTCGACCAGCAGGAGCACCAGCCGGGAGCCCAGCGGGGCGACCCGTGCCGAGACTGCGAGAGCCTCGCCCCGGCCCGTTCCGCGCCGGGGGAGGTCCAGCTCGACCTGCCGTATCTCACCGTCCCGGCGGGTGTCCCTGGCCATGTGCAGCATCGGTTCGACGGCCAGCCGGCCGCCCCTGACCAGTCCCAGCGCATACGCGGCGGAGCTGGCCTTGACGACACTGTCGCTCTCGTCGAGCACGACCGCGGAGGAGGAGAGCACGGAGAGCACCGTGTCGACCCCGGGGGGCAGTGCACCGTTGCTGTCGGGCCGCAGGGACGTGCGCGTGGGTCTCTTCAGGTCGCGCTCGCTCCAGCGGAACGCCAGCATGGCGATCACACCGGTACACAGCCCGGCGATCGCTGCAACTGCGGCGACCGCCGCGTTCACGTCCATGCATCCAGGTTAAGCGGGTGCGGCAGCGCTCTCCCAGCCATCCGAGGGCGTACTCGAACACTCGTCGCCCAGAGTTCACTGAGGAGCAAGGGCTGGTTCACTTGGTCGGCCGGATCCGGACGCGTACGCCCCACAGGGTGAGAGCGTGGGGTTCAGATCTGGCCCCGGCCTTAGTGAGGACTGGAGAGGGACTTCCATGCGCGACGCTTACCACGAGGAACTCGACTCGATCGGAGAGGGCCTGGTCGAGATGGCCCGGCTCGTCGGGTCGGCGATCGGCCGGGCGACGACGTCCATGCTCGACGCCGACCTCAAGCTCGCGGAGAGCGTGATAGCCGCGGACCAGAAGGTCGACGACCTCCAGCACGACCTGGAGGCGCGGGCGATCGCCCTCCTCGCGCGCCAGCAGCCCGTGGCGACCGATCTGCGGATCGTGGTCACGTCACTGCGGATGAGTGCCGACCTGGAGCGCTCGGGCGACCTGGCCCAGCACGTGGCCAAGCTGGCCCGGCTGCGCTTCCCGCAGTCGGCGGTGCCGAACGACCTGCACGCCACCATTCTGGAGATGGGGCAGCTGGCGCAGCGCCTGATGGCCAAGGCCGCCGAGGTGATCATCACGAAGGACGTCGACCTGGCGCTCCAGCTGGAGCAGGACGACGACGAGATGGACCTGCTGCACCGCACGCTGTTCCAGCACCTGATGGACGACCGCTGGAAGCACGGCATCGAGACCGCCGTCGACGTGACGCTGCTCGGCCGTTACTACGAGCGCTTCGCCGACCACGCGGTGTCGGTCGCCAAGCGGGTCGTCTATCTGGTGACGGGTGAACACGCGGACGACATCCAGAATGCGGCGTCGGTAGAGGGCGCGTAAACGGGTAAGCGGACGGCACGTTTTGCGCGGGTGTGCCTTGGATGCGCCGTCTGTGCGCCGTTGATGGGGCAGCCGGAGTGGGCATGAATGGAGTGGGGCGGCAGGCGGTACGCCTGGTGGTTCGCCCCGGTCGTACGTCGCTGTCGGACGTACGGCCCTGTCGTACGCCTGGATGTACGTCCTTGAGGAGGAACGATGGCCGACTCCCCCACGACCGACCCGCAGCAGGAGACACCCGCTGAAGTGGTCCATCTGACGGTGCTCGGTGCCTGTGGCTGCGGATCAGGCTGCGGGTGCGGCTGCCAGTCGGGCGCCCCGTGCCAGTGCGGCGGCTGACTGCGGCTGACCGGACGTCACCGGACCGGCGCCCCCTGCGGGGCGCCGGTCCGGTGACGTTTCGGGCAGTGCCGTTTCGGGCGGTGACGGGCTCCGGGGCGCGGGGGGCGGCAGTGCACCCGCCGCCCACCCCCCGTCAGACCGCTCGCTCCACCACACCCTGCGGGGCACCCGAGGCCGCGTCCGGCTCGGCCTCCGCAGCCGTCACCGCCACCACCTCGGTCACCTTCTCCTCCGCCGGAAGCCCGCGCATGAGCACCCAGTACCCGAGCGCCGCGACCGTCCCCAGCACCCCGCACATCCCCCACAGCCACGTCGCCCCGTAGTGGTCGATCACCAGACCGGACATCAGCGGAGCGACCAGCGCGGCCGCCGACCACGACAGCGTGTACATGCCCTGGTAGCGGCCCCGGCCGTGGGCCGGGGAGAGGCGGACGACCAGGCTGCTCTGGACCGGTGCGTTGATGATCTCGCCGACCGTCCAGACACAGATCGTCAGCGCGTACACGGCGACCGACCCGGCGAACGCGGTCAGCGCGAATCCGTACCCCGCCAGCAACGACGACACGACCAGCAGCCGGCGCGGGTCGCGGTGCTGGATGAAGCGGGTGGCGGGGATCTGGAGCGCCACAATCAGCACACCGTTGACGGCGATCGCGGTGCCGAAGTCGGAGCTGGAGAGCCCGTCCGTACCCATCGCCACCGGCAGCCCCACGTACCCCTGCTGGAAGATCAGCGCGACCACGAACGACAGTCCGACGACGCTCATGAAGCGGCCGTCGCGCAGCACGGTGGAGAGCCGGACCTCGGACTCGGCCGCCCCGCCCTTCGCCATTCTCGGTGTCCGCTCCGGCCGGGACTCCGGCACCTTCAGGAAGACGACGACCGCGCAGAACAGCGTCATCGCGGCCTCGGCCATGAACCCGGCCCGATAGCTGTACTCGGCGATGAACCCCGCGCCCACGGACGACACCGCGAAGCCCAGGTTGATCGCCCAGTAGTTCAACGAGAACGCCCGCACCCGGTCCTCGGGCCGGACGATGTCGGCCATCATCGCCTGCACGGCGGGCCGGGACGCGTTGCTCGTCATGCCGACGAGGAACGCGACCGCGGCGATTGCGGCCGGATGGACCATGAACCCGAGCAACGCGACCGACGCGGCGGTCGAACTCTGCGCGATCAGCATCGTGGGCCGCCGCCCGAGCCGGTCCGTCATCACCCCCGCGCCGAGCGAGGAGACGACCCCGCCGAGCCCGTGCAGCGCGACGACCAGCCCCGCGTACGAGGCGGAGTAGCCCCGGTCCAGAGTCAGGTAGAGGACCATGAAGGTGGCGACGAACGCCCCGAGGCGGTTGACCAGAGTGCTGGTCCACAGCCACCAGAACTCCTTGGGGAGACCGGACACGGTCTCGCGTGCGGCCCGTCTGAGACCGGCGACAGACATAACGGTTCCCCCCGGGGACGTACGGAACGGGTTCGAGCGGTAAGTGGCCCGATAGCTATCAGCACATTACGAAGCCCTGCTTCCGGACCGCCACTCGTTTGACGGCTGCCGTCAATCGAAGCCGCCCCACCCGCCACTCCCCCGCCACCTGTCCGCCCTGTGACCGGCTGCGCGACGCCCGCACGGGTTCGATTACGCTCGGACTCATGGCCGACGCACCGTACAAGCTGATCCTCCTCCGCCACGGCGAGAGCGAATGGAACGCGAAGAACCTGTTCACCGGTTGGGTGGACGTGAACCTCACCGAGAAGGGCGAGAAGGAGGCAGTCCGCGGCGGCGAGCTGCTCAAGGACGCCGGTCTGCTCCCCGATGTCCTGCACACCTCCCTCCAGAAGCGCGCCATCCGCACCGCACAGCTCGCGCTGGAATCCGCCGACCGCCACTGGATCCCGGTCCACCGCTCCTGGCGCCTGAACGAGCGCCACTACGGCGCCCTGCAGGGCAAGGACAAGGCGCAGACCCTGGCCGAGTTCGGCGAGGAGCAGTTCATGCTCTGGCGCCGCTCGTACGACACCCCGCCGCCCGTCCTCGAGGACGGCGCCGAGTTCTCGCAGAGCGACGACCCGCGCTACGCGTCGATCCCGAGCGAGCTGCGTCCGCGCACCGAGTGCCTCAAGGACGTCGTCGAGCGCATGCTGCCGTACTGGTACGACGGCATCGTCCCGGACCTGCTGGCCGGCCGCACGGTCCTGGTCGCCGCCCACGGCAACAGCCTCCGCGGCCTGGTCAAGCACCTCGACGGCATCTCGGACGCCGACATCACGGGACTGAACATCCCGACCGGCATCCCGCTCGCCTACGAGCTGGACGCCGACTTCCGCCCGCTGACGCCGGGCGGCACGTACCTCGACCCGGACGCGGCGAAGGCCGCCATCGAGGCCGTGAAGAACCAGGGCAAGAAGTAGCTTCACACGTGATCAAGCCCCCTGCCTGCGGTTTCTCCGCCGCCAGGGGGCTTGTCGCTGTTCAGGGGTGAATCACTCACGGGAGCCAGACCGGTGACGGTCGGGACGTCGCAGTAGGTGTACTGGGTGGGGGCGAGCAGGACATCGCCGGTATCGGGGCCGAGCCGGTTCCCGCGTATGTCCTGGGGCACGATGTCGGGCCGGACCGGACCGACCGGCCGCAGGCCGTCGTGGTGGGGACCGTCGTGCGGGACGCCGCCGACGGGCCGGTGCGGTGGGACGGCACCGTTCCCGTGGGGTGCGTCGGGGCACCCGTCTTCGTCGGGATCCACCTCGACGGACCGCAGTTCAGACTGGTCTGTCTCGGCGTCGTCCTGCCGGGGGACGGCTCGCGGCATCCGGTCGCCACGTTCGACCGGATCCGGTCCGCCGTAGGGGAACTGCCCGAACCGTCGTCTCCCGCGGATTCCGACGACCCGGCATCGTCCCCCAAAAGATGGTGGCGGCACGCGAGGTGACGGTCCGTACCCACCGCCGTACTCTGTGGCGCAGCACGTTGGGCGATCGGGAGAACGGTCATGGGCGAGCCACTGAAGACCTTTGTCGGCGGCACCGAAGTCGACGTGCCCAACAGCATTCCGGACATCCGGGCCACGCTGCCCGAGGAGAGACGCGAGGAGTTCGACCGCGCCATCAACGGGGCCGGAGTGCACGAAATCCAGGCCGTGATGCGGCACTGGATGCTGGAGGCCGTGCCCGATCCCGAGGCCGAGCGGATCCTGGACCGGCTGGCGCGGGACGAGGCCGAGAGGCGGAGCGTCGCTTGAGCTTCCGTATCTCCTACGCTCCGCCCGCCGACGACACCCTGGCCAAGATGCGGGAAGGCGCCACCTTCCGGGACGAGATGGCGCGCACCCTGGGGAGCGACCCGTACGGGCACGGATCGTCCGCCGTCAAGAGTGAGCACGATCGGCGTGAGGCGACGGTCGCCGGGACCATCGTGCTCTATTACGTCTCCGGGTCCGTCCTCACCGTCACCGTGGTGCGGCTGGTCCCGCTTCCCTGACTCTTCCGCCGCTCAGGCGAGCTTTGCGAGCTGCGCGTCAACCACCGCGGTCGGCAGTTCGAAGTCCTGGCCCGTGCCGGAAGCGGCCAGGTTGAAAGCGCTGAACGACGCGACCGTTCCGCCCTGGCGTGCGACGACCAGCTTGAGCGGGGCCTTCTCGCCGTCCTGTTCCACCGTCAGCGTCCAGGCGGCGGCCTCCTCGCCGCCCGAGATCTTCTCCTCCTTGATCGTGACGACCTTCTGCTTCGTCCCGGCCGCGGTGAGGGTGAAGCCGCCGGAGCACGCGGTCGCCGCGGTACGCAGGCTCTCGACGGTGTCCTGAGCGCCCTTGCCTTCGTACGAGGCGAGGGACGTCAGCGTCGTCGTGATGTCGAAGGCGGCGGCGAAGGCCTCGCCCGTGTCCTCGCTGTCCAGCTTGTCCTTCTGGCCCTTCTTGGGCTCGCTGATCACCTTGCGCCGGTTGACCGCCGCGGGCGTGCCGAGCTCGGCGCCCATCAGCGCGTCGGCGAGAGGCTCACAGGCCTCCTTGTCCACAGTGACGTCGGAGGCCGAGACGACATCGGCCTTGCCCGTCTCGGCGACCTTGTGCCCCTTGACGTCACCCTGGACCAGCGCGACCTTGTCCAGCTCGGCTGCGGTCAGCGCCTTGGCAGCAGGCTGGGCCGCGGCGCTCTCCTTGCCCTTGCCGTCGGCGTCCTTGCTGCCGGAGCCGGAGTCTCCGCCACAGGCGGTGGCAAGCAGGGTCAGGGACATCGCGCAGGCGGCGGCAACGGCGGTACGGCGTATGGCAGTAGGTCTCATGGCCCAACCCTATGAGCGAACTACGGTTTGACGATCAACCAATTAGGGCACAGCACTTGATCGTGATTGCGTTGTGATCATCCCGTGAAGGGACTCTCTCCCATGCCGAGCCGAGCAGCCGTCCGGACCGTGCTCAATGCCGTCGGCGTCGGCGCGGACGACATCGCCGTCTGCCTCCCGCTCGCCGGCGGCGCGGGGATGAGCACCGTGCCACCGCCACGCTCTCCGGCAGCGGCGACGGCACAGTTGATTGCGGGGGCGGGGGCGGGGGCGGCGGCGGCGTCGGCGGAGCCGTCGGGTACGGCGCCGTGGTGCAGGACGTTGGCGAGGGAGGTCAGTTGGCGGGCCGCTGAGTCAGATGCGTGAACGCGTCCAGGTTCCGCGTGGACTCGCCGCGCGACACCCGCCACGTGTACTCCTTGCGGATCGCGCTCGCGAAGCCCAGCTCCAGCAACGTGTTGAAGGAGCCGTCGGCCGCTTCGAGGACCGTGCCGAGCAGCCGGTCCAGTTCCTCGGGTGTGACCACGGAGAGCGGCAGCCGGCCGACGAGGTAGATGTCGCCGAGCCGGTCGATCGCGTAACTCACGCCGAAGAGGCGGAGGTTGCGCTCCAGCAGCCAGCGGTGGACCGCCGCGTCGTTCTCGTCCGGGTGGCGGATGACGAAGGCGTTGAGGGAGAGCGAGTGCTTGCCGACGATGAGCGAGCAGGTGGTGGACAGCTTGCGGGTACCGGGAAGCTTCACCACGTAGGTACCGCGGTCGGAGCTCTCCCATTCGAGCCCGGCGTCCTTCAGCGTCGCCTCGATGACCTGCGCTGTTGCCGCTTCGGCGGATACGTCAGCCATGGGGTGAGCGTACGTGAGGTGTGGTGCGGGCGTACGTCGCCCCGGCGCGGGTGCGCGTCGGCCGTGGTGGGCGCGTACGTCAGACGTGGTGGACGCGGACGCGACGGCGGTGTTCGTGCATCGCCGCCGTGTATACGTCCGCGGTCGCGGACGCGGCCGTGTCCCAGCCGAAGCCCTGCGCATGCGCGGCCGCCGCCCCGCTCATCCGGGCGACGAGCTCCGGCGACTCGGCGAACCGGGCCAGCGCCTGTGCGTACGCCTCCGGGTCGTGCCCGGGGATCAGGAAACCGCTCGCCCCGTCCCGTACCGCCACCGGCAGCCCGCCCACGGCCGCCGCGACGACGGGGGTGCCCGCCGCCTGCGCCTCGAGGGCGACCAGGCCGAAGGACTCGCTGTACGAGGGCATGACCAGCACGGACGCCGCCCGGAACCAGTCGGCGAGCTGGTCCTGGCCGACCGGCGGGTGGAACCGCACGACATCGGCGATCCCCAGCCGCGCCGCCAGCTTCTGCAGCCCCTCCGGCTTGGCGAGCCCGCTGCCGCTGGGGCCGCCGACCACCGGAACGACGATCCGGGAACGGAGCGAGGGGTTCCGGTCCAGCAGCACGGCCACCGCGCGCAGCAGCACATCGGGAGCCTTCAGCGGCTGGATGCGGCCCGCGAAGAGCGGGATGAGGGCGTCCTGGGGCAGTCCGAGGCGGGCCCGGGCGGCGGCCCGCCCGTCGGCGGGGCGGAAGCGGTCGAGGTTGACCCCGGGGTGCACGACGGCGACCGCCGCCGGATCGGCCTCGTAGAAGCGGACGAGCTCGTCCGCCTCCTCCGCGGTGTTCGCGATCAGCCGGTTCGCGGCATTGACGATCTGCGTCTCACCGATGACCCGGGCGGCCGGCTCGGGGGTGTCGCCCTCGGCGAGCGCGGCGTTCTTCACCTTCGCCATGGTGTGCATGGCGTGGACGAGGGGAACGCCCCAGCGCTGCGCGGCGAGCCAGCCGACATGGCCGGAGAGCCAGTAGTGGGAGTGGACCAGGTCGTAGTAGCCGGGCCGCTGGCCGGCCCAGGCCTGCATCACACCATGCGTGAAGGCGCAGAGCTGGGCGGGCAGGTCCTCCTTGGCCAGACCTTCGTACGGTCCCGCGTCGACATGCCGGACCAGGACGCCGGGCGACAGCTCGACCGCCGGGGGCAGTGCGCCGGTGGTGGCCCGGGTGAAGATCTCCACCTCGATGCCGATCGCGGCGAGCCGCTCGGCCAGCTCCACGATGTAGACGTTCATGCCGCCCGCGTCGCCCGTGCCCGGCTGGTGCAGCGGGGACGTGTGGACGGAGAGCATCGCGACGCGGCGGGGTTTGCGGTGGCTTCCGGGAAAGGTGCCGGGGAACCTGAGGCGCGGCGCCATACGGCTGCTGCCGAGCCGAGAGACGTACTGGCTCACGTCGTCCGGTCCTCCTCGCTCAGGCATGACACCGAAGGGACACGGAGCCCCTTCGAAAGGGTGGAACAGTGGAATGCGCCCTTTCATTTCCGCTTTACCAAATCATTACGCTCGGCCACGGCGCGTCACCACGCCCGCCCGGACGAGACGGTCCTGCAGGTCGCCGCCCCAGGGATCGTTAGGCTCACTGTCATGCGCCCCATCGGCACCGCGACCCGCGGGACCACCAACCCGAACCGGCTCCGCCGCATGGACCGCTGGATCGCCGCCAAGCACGGTCCGGCCCTGCGCCGCTCCGACTCCCCCGTCGCCGTCGACCTCGGGTACGGGGCCGCGCCCTGGACCGCCGTGGAGCTGCTGCACCGCCTGCGCACCGCCGATCCGCGCACGGCGGTCGTCGGCATCGAGATCGACCCGGAGCGGGTCGCGGCGGCGAAACCGTACGAGGAAGAGGGGCTCACCTTCGTCCACGGCGGCTTCGAGATCCCGCTGGCCGGCCGCCCCACCCTCATCCGGGCGGCGAACGTGCTGCGCCAGTACGACGAGGGCGAGGTCGCCGCGGTCTGGCAGCGGCTCTGTGCCCGGCTCGCACCCGACGGGCTGCTGGTGGAGGGCACCTGCGACGAGATCGGGCGCCGCCATGTGTGGGTGGCGCTCGGCCCGGAGGGCCCGCGCACGGTCACGTTCGCGACCCGCCTCGGCTCCCTGGACCGCCCCTCCGATCTCGCGGAACGACTCCCCAAGGCGCTGATCCACCGCAATGTGCCGGGCGAACCGGTCCACGCGTTCCTGCGCGACTTCGACCGGGCGTGGGCCGCGGCGGCGCCGTACGCCTCACTGGGCGCGCGGCAGCGCTGGATCACCGCGGTGCGTTCACTTTCGGGCGACTGGCCGCTGACGGACGGGGTACGGCGGTGGCGGCAGGGTGAAGTCACGGTGAAATGGGCGGCGCTGCGGCCCGAGCCCGACAGTTTCTGAACGAGAGCGCTTCGAGGGACACCCGGGAACGCGGGCGGGGCGTCGTTCGTCCCAGACGAGGGGCGATCTCCGCGCGACCGGCATGACCCGTGCGGCCCGAGTGCCCGTCAGGGCAGGAGCTGTCTGCCTCTGTTGCTTTTCGGTACGGCATGGCACGATCTCGACGTCGCGAAAAGTTACTGACGGTAAATCAGATCCGTTCAGAGGGGGAGCTCGTGAACCGACGCCACTGTGCCGCTGCCGCGATCACGCTGGTCTGCACGCTGACCGTACTGACCGCGCCGGCCCAGGCATTCGCGGCGCCCGCACCACCCTCCCCCACCGCCTCTCCCGGGGCGCCGAAGAAGAGCCTCGAAGAGGTGCGCAAGGAGATAGACGCCCTCTACCGCAAGGCCGGGGCGGCCACCGATGCGTACAACCTCGCCGACGAGCAGGCCAAGAAGCAGTCCGGCGAGATCGTCGAACTGGCGGAGGCGATCGTCGAGGGACAGGCGAAGATCGCCGACCTCAAGAGCAAGGCGGGCGCCCAGGCCCGCGAGCAGTACCGGACCGGCGGGCTGCCGCCGGGCGCGCAACTGATGCTCAGCGACGACCCGCAGATGTTCATGGACGGCATCAACCGGGTCTGGCAGGGGCAGCAGGCAGCCAAGGGGGTCCTCGGTGAACTGACCAGGACCCAGGCGGACTTGGAGTTGTACACCAAGGACGCGAGCACCAACTGGAAGAAGCTCGAAGCCAACCGGATCAAGCAGGCCAAGGCCAAGAAGCAGATCAACGCGCAGATCGCCGCCGCGAAGAAGCTGGAATCACAGCTGGAGAAGGAGGAGCGGGCCCGCCTCCTCGAGCTGGAGCAGGAGGCGGAGTACCGGGCACAGACCGCCTGGCTCGGCTCCGGCGCCCTCAAGGAGATCAACCGCAAGGCGAGCGAGCGCGGCAAGCAGGCGGTGGCCTTCGCGACGTCGCAGATCGGCAAGCCGTACGAATGGGGGGCCGAAGGCCCGGGATCGTACGACTGCTCCGGGCTGACGTCCCAGGCGTGGGCGGCGGCGGGACGGCCGATCCCGCGCACCTCGCAGGAACAGTGGCGGCAGCTCCCGCACATCGCGATCAAGGACATGCGCCCCGGCGACCTGATCATCTACCACGGTGACGCCAGCCATGTGGGGATGTACATCGGCGACGGCGCGATCGTGCACGCACCGCGCCCGGGCCGGAATGTCACGCTGACGGGCGCGGGCTCGATGGAGATCCTCGGGGTGGTCCGCCCGGACAAGTGAGGGCCCCGCACCAGCCACCCGCGTCCAGTGACCCGGACCACGCAACCACGCGCCCGCACCCGGTGACCGGGACCATGCGCCCGCGCCGTGAGCCACGCCACCCCCGGCCCCGCCGCAGGGTGATGTTTGTCATGACTCCCCACCCGGTTCCGGGCGGGCCCATCGCGCCGGATCCGTGACGGGACGCGGCTTATGGCTCCGCATATGCCAGGGGTCGGTTGCCGTTCGCCATTCCGTTCGCCTGTCCGGTACCGCTATCGTCCCGGTCTGGCGGGTCGTCGATCGTCGTTCCGCCGCGCCCTCGGGGGGAGGGAAGGAAACCGAACCGATGCCCGTACCCGTACCGCAGCAGCGAGCCGTTCCCGCTGTGGAAACCACCCACGTCGCCGACCTCACCCTCCTGGTGATCGAGGACGACCCGGCGGGCACCTTCACCGTCCCCGAGCTCCCGGCCGCGGCAGGCACCCGGGTGCGCATCCGCACCGCCCGCAATCTGACCGAGGCGGGCCGGCTCCTCACGGACGACGTCGACTGCATCCTGCTGGACCTGGCTCTGCCGCCCAGCAGCGAGACACGCGCCGGCGAGGGCGCTGAGGGGCCTGCCGGGCTCGCCACCCTCAAGCACGTCCTGCGCATCGCACCGCGCCACGCCGTCCTCGCGCTCACCGCGGAGGACGACACCGAGCTGGCCGCCGAGGCGGTGCGTGTCGGCGCCCAGGACTATCTCTTCCGCGGCGAGCTCGACGGACGGCTGCTCACCCGCGCCATCCGCTACGCCGTCGAACGCAAGCGCGCCGACGTGGCGCAGCACCAGCTCACCGAGTCGAAGCTGCGCGCCCAGGAGAACGCCCGACTGGAACGCGGACTGCTGCCCACCCCCCTGCTCCAGGGGTCCGACCTCCGCTTCGCCGCCCGCTACCGCCCAGGGCGCAGCCGCGCACTGCTCGGCGGGGACTTCTACGACACGGTGCGTACGCCCGACGGCACCGTCCACGCGATGATCGGCGACGTCTGCGGCCACGGCCCGGACGAGGCGGCGCTCGGCGTCGAACTGCGCATAGCGTGGCGGGCATTGACGCTCGCCGGGCTCTGCGGGGACGAGCTGCTCTCCACGCTCCAGCAGGTCCTGGAGCACGAGCGGGAGAGCGAGGAGATCTTCGCGACGCTCTGCACCGTCGACATCACCCCCGACGGGCGCCATGCAGGTCTCTGCCTGGCGGGCCACCCCGCGCCGCTGATCGCCTGCCACGGGCGGGCGGCACAGCTGCTCCCGTACGAGAACGGCGGCCCGGCTCTGGGGCTGCTGCCGCGCGCCCGCTGGCCGCGCAGGCAGGTCGAACTGGGTGGCTCCTGGAGCCTGATGATGTACACGGACGGTCTGATCGAAGGCCGCGTCGGGGCGAACGAGACGCTGCGGCTCGGCCAGGACGGCATGGTTGCGATGATCAACCGTCAACTGGCGGAGGGGCTTACCGGAGAGGCGCTGCTGGAAGCCGCCGTGGCCGAGGTCCGGGAGCTGAACGGCGGCGAACTGACCGACGACGTGGCGGTCCTGCTGCTCGACCGCGACCGGAGCGGCAACCGGGGCCGCAGCCGGAGCACGTCGCGCCCCCGCCCCCGCCCCGGATCGGCGCCGTCACCCGCGAACGCTCAGCGCCCGCCGTTGTAGGGCCCGTACGGACCGTCGCTGCTGGAACCGCCGCGTCGGCCACCGCCGCCGGAGACCGCCTTGAGCGCGGGCCGTACGTCGACCATGAAGACGATCGATGCGACCGCGCCCGCGAGCTGCAGGAACAGCATCGGCACGAAGAGGTTCACGGCAACGGTGATGCCGAGAATGATCAGCCAGAAGGACTTCTTCTGCTTGTCCGCGGCACGGTACGCGTCCTCGCGGGCCGTCGCGGCCAGGAACAGTGCGACCACGGCCAGGACGAGCATGATCATGTAGAGCAGCCAGACGAGCGTGCTGAATCCTGTGAGCAACATGGTGTGCACCGCCTAATAAGTGGATGAGCGCCTCGCGGCCAAGGTACCGGGACAACGAGCCGGCCGCCCCGAAAGGTGCCCGCCCCGCGCCCCGGTACACACCGTCCGCAGTTCTACTTGGCGGTCGGCGGCGTGGTCTTCTTCGCCGCCGCGGGCTTGGGTGCGGGCGCCTCCACGGGCTTGCGCGCGGGCGTCTTCTTGGCGGGCGCGGCCGGCGTCCGGGTCTCCGCCTTGGCGGCGGGCTTCGGCTCGCTCTTCGCGGCGGGCTCCGTCTTCGGCTTCGGCTTCGGCTCGGACTCCCGCCGCGGCTCGACGACGACGGCGATCTCGACGATCTCCTCGGCGGTCTCGCCGCGCCATGTCCGCACCGTCTGCTCGCCGCGCTCGGCAACCTTCTCGTACGTCTCCCGGGCCCGTACCGCGTACTCCGCGGCCACTCCCAGGCTGCGCAGCGCCAGGTCCTGGGCCGACTCGCTGAGCTTCTTCAGATCGGTGTCGAGCGACCCGAGCACCTCGGAGACCTTGGCCTGCACGGTGGCCTGCGCCTCCCTGGCCTGCGTGGTCACCTTCTCCTGGACGGCCTTGGGGTCCGTGTTGCGCACGGCCTCGATCCGCTCGGGCGCCTCGGCCCGCAGCTGCTCGATCAGGGCCGGAACCTTCCGGGCCTGCTCGACGGCGAGGTCCGCCGTACCGGCGGCGAAGTAGAGGGGGGTCGGGTCGGTGAGGGTCTTACGCAGGTCATCGGTGATGGCCATGACTGTGGTCCTCCCGGATCATCAGACTCAGTGTGAGGGTGGTGAGGGCTTTGAAGCTGTATCGGCATCCGTGCCGTCCGCGCTGAGGCCGGATTCGTCACCGGGGTCCCGCGGGGCGGTCTCGAACCCGTTCTCCTTGCGGAAGGAGTCGTAGATCTGCAGCAGCACGTTCTTCTGCCGCTCGTTTATCGAGGGATCGGCCAGAATGACCGCCCGGGTCTCCAGCTCCTCCCGCTCCCGCTCGTCCAGAATCCCGGCCCGTACGTAGAGGGTCTCGGCGGAGATCCGCAGGGCCTTCGCGACTTGCTGCAGCACCTCGGCGCTCGGCTTGCGCAGCCCGCGTTCGATCTGGCTGAGATACGGATTGGACACTCCGGCGGCATCGGCGAGCTGCCGCAGCGACAGCTGCGCATTGCGACGCTGCTCGCGCAGGTACTCACCGAGATTGCCGACGTTGAGTGATGCCATGACTCGATAGTGCGCCATCACTGCTAACTATTGCAAGCACATGCTTGCAAAAGTGTTCCGCGCCACGTGCGGCCGATTGTGACTCGCAGCGATAACTGTCCGTTCTCAGTAGATGTGGCGAGTCCCAGTGGTTCTGGCAAACGACCTGGCGGAGTCCCGGTACGCCTGGCAGCTGGTGGTCCTGTCGCACTGAAGCTGCCGGATTCTCACGTGTGACGCTCCGAGCGGCTGTCCGCTCTCACTCCAGTGGCTGGTCAAGTGACCTGTCTCGCTGAAGGCGGGCCAATCTCGGTCTATCAGAGGGCGTTAAGTCCCTTTCCGAATGATCTGGTGTCGCTCGTTCGTGGGTAAGGACATCGTTCAGTCCCACTCCAGTGTCGTGTGCATGATG
>NZ_JBSFYR010000118.1:0-18792 GCF_053599875.1 Streptomyces sp. NPDC005151
ACCCCGGCCCGACGCGCCTTGTAGGCCACGAACGTGCCGAACTGGTGGAAGGACCAGGAGTGCAGGGTGACGCGTTGGGGCTTCCTGAGCCGTGCCCGCTCGCGGATCCCGGAAAGGTCCTCCAGGGCGATGCCGCGTCCGGTGCGTTCAGCCTCCGCCACAATGCACTTCGAGATCTTGTGGTTGATGTCGCGGGCCCGGCGTGCTTCGCGGCCCGCGTACTTCTTCGCCCGCCGCTTGGCGGACTTGGTGCCCTTCCCCTGGAGCGTGGAGCGCACCCGCCGGGCGTTCTCCCGGGCCCGGTTCAGCTTGCGTCCGCTGTACCGAGTGCCGGTGGAGGTGGTGGCGATGTTGACGATCCCCAGGTCCACCCCGTCGAACCCGTCCGGCATCGCGTTGAGGACCGTCTCGGGGATCTCACAGGTGGCCAACAGGTACCACTGCCCGTCGGTGTGGACGAGATCGCTCTCGCCCTGCCGGTGCACGTCAAGGACTCGGAGTTGTTCGGCCTGTCCGGTGTAGGCGAGGGATTTCAGCCGTCCGGTGGTGGTCCAGATCGAGACGGTACGGGCCTCGGTCTGCCAGGACAAACAGCGATCGTCGAAGGCCTGAGCAGCACCGGGCCGAAAGGCGACCGGCTTGCCCATCGCCTTCTCGTACCGTTTCGATCCGGGCTTGCCCAGGTTCCCGGCCTGCGCGTTCGCGGCGAGAGTGGTGTAGGCGTCGGCGACCTTGCGCAGCACGTGCAGGGCGGGCTGCGCGGCCAGGCCGCGCTTCTTCACCTCCCCGTACGCCAGCACCTGCAGAGCGGCCCGGGAGGACCGCACCGGCCGTGGCTTGCGCGGCCTGTCGTCCGTCGGCCGGGAGCCTTGGCGTTTCGTCTTGACTGCGGACATCTCGCCCGACCGAGGCCGGGGTGCCGGATCCACCCTGCCCGACGACGCCTCCCGCTCCTTCGACCAGGCATCCAGGGCCTTCCGGTCATGGGCGAAGGCACGAGCGGACAGCCAGGTCGCCGCCTCGTTGCAGGTACGCAAGGTCGCCTCAAGTGCCGCCGCCTGCACGGGCGTCGGCAGTAGCTTCACCCGCACCACCAGCTTCATAAGAGCCGACCATAAGTCGGATACCCGCACACCTGCACCCCACCAGCGCCCCGACCGCCCCATCCAGCGATCAACAAGACACGCGTTCGCATTCCCCGGCTCCGCCGGGCAGAACAGCACTGCGAGCACTCCGCGCCCGAGACGATCCGACACCGCGACGCTCCGCGTCGCCGCCAGGGGATGCAATTCCTCCCGATGGCTGAAGCCACGGGATTCCTTGCAAGGATCAGTTGAACTTCCACCATGAGGAAACTACTATCCACTGGTCAGAAGCGCTCTGTACCCCAGACGGCGCCCACGGCCGCATCCCGGAGCCCTGGCACGCCGTGCCATTGAGGCCACCCGGCGACCGCGAAGGCGCCGCCCGCACCGCCCGCTGAAGGAGTGACAGCTCATGTCCGCACCAGCGCCGTCCCCGCTGGCCATCGTCGATGCCGAGCCCCTGCCCCGGCAGGATGAGGTCCTGACCGACGCGGCCCTCGCGTTCGTGGCCGAGCTGCACCGGCAGTTCACGCCCCGCCGTGACGAGCTGCTCGCCCGCCGCGCCGAGCGCCGCGCCGAGATCGCCCGCACTTCCACACTGGACTTCCTGCCCGAAACGGCAGCGATCCGCGCGGACGACTCCTGGAAGGTCGCCCCGGCCCCGGCCGCGCTGAACGACCGCCGGGTGGAGATCACCGGTCCGACCGACCGCAAGATGACCATCAACGCCCTGAACTCGGGCGCCAGGGTCTGGCTCGCCGACTTCGAGGACGCGTCCGCCCCCACGTGGGAGAACGTCATCCTCGGCCAGCTCAATCTGATCGACGCCTACGAGCGCCGCATCGACTTCACGGACCCCAGGTCCGGCAAGTCGTACGCCCTGGGGCCCGCCGACGAGCTCGCCACGGTCGTCACCCGCCCCCGCGGCTGGCACCTGAACGAGCGTCACCTCCAGCTCGACGGCGCCCCGGTGCCGGGCGCGCTGGTCGACTTCGGCCTCTACTTCTTCCACAACGCCCAGCGCCTCATCGACCTCGGCAAGGGCCCCTACTTCTACCTCCCGAAGACGGAGTCGCACCTGGAGGCCCGCCTCTGGAACGACATCTTCGTCTTCGCCCAGGACTACGTCGGCATCCCGCAGGGCACGGTCCGCGCGACCGTCCTGATCGAGACGATCACCGCTGCGTACGAGATGGAGGAGATCCTCTACGAACTCCGCGACCACGCCTCCGGGCTGAACGCGGGCCGCTGGGACTACCTCTTCTCCATCGTCAAGAACTTCCGTGACGGCGGCTCGAAGTTCGTCCTGCCGGACCGCAACGCGGTGACGATGACCGCCCCGTTCATGCGCGCGTACACGGAACTCCTCGTCCGCACCTGTCACAAGCGCGGTGCGCACGCGATCGGCGGCATGGCGGCATTCATCCCGTCCCGCCGTGACGCCGAGGTCAACAAGGTCGCCTTCGAGAAGGTCAAGGCCGACAAGGACCGCGAGGCGAACGACGGCTTCGACGGCTCCTGGGTCGCCCACCCGGACCTCGTCCCGATCGCCATGGCCTCCTTCGACGCGGTCCTCGGCGAGAAGCCGAACCAGAAGGACCGCCTGCGCGAGGACGTCTCCGTGGCGCCGGGCGACCTGATCGCCATCGACACCCTGGACGTCAAGCCCACGTACGACGGCCTGCGCAACGCCGTCGCCGTCGGCATCCGCTACATCGAGGCGTGGCTGCGCGGCATGGGCGCCGTCGCCATCTTCAACCTGATGGAGGACGCCGCCACCGCGGAGATCTCCCGCTCGCAGATCTGGCAGTGGATCAACGCGGACGTGGTCTTCGAGAACGGCAAGCACGCCACGGCGGACCTGGCCCGCAAGGTCGCCGCCGAGGAACTCGCTGCGATCCGCGAGGAGATCGGCGAGGAGGCATTCACCTCCGGCAAGTGGCAGCAGGCCCACGACCTGCTTCTCCAGGTGTCGCTGGACCAGGACTATGCGGACTTCCTTACGCTGCCGGCGTACGAGCAACTGGTCTGAGCCGCTCCGACTCCGTAGAGCTTTCCGCCCCCGGTACCGCACAGCACCGGGGGCGGAGCGCTGCCGCCCGGTCGGCCCGCACGCCGTGCTCGGCCGATCGGCCCGCGAAGCGCGAAGACTCCGCGAGCCGGCAAGTGAGCTCTTCGGCCCTACGCCAACCCGGTGTCAAGCGCGTCGAGCAGCGTCCGTGGCAGATTCCGCCAGGCCGCCGCACCGCTGCTCGCCGCCGGCGCCCGGCGGTGGGCGGAGGCGGTGCGGGATGCCCCGGCGCGCTGCCCCTGCCCGATGCGATGCGGAACGCGGCGGCCCGCGCGCTGGTCCCGGCGGACGGACCGCTGGGGCCCGCGGCATTGGCGGAACGCTGCCTGACCTCCGCGGAGGGCGCGCTCGAGGAGGTTTGACCGTCCACTGCAGGTGGGGAGTCAGGGATGTGGTCCGTGGGGCATTTTCCCACCGTGCAGCCGAGGAGACATCAGATGCGTGGAGGCCGGGTCGTCATCGTGGGCGGCAGCGTCGCCGGATGCGCCGCCGCACTGGCCGCGCACCGGGGCGGTGCCGACGAGATCGTGGTCCTGGAGCGTGCGCCGGGGCGGTTGGCGGAGCGGGGCGTCGGGCTGGCCGTGCACGACGACCGTTACGAGGAGCTTCGGTCGGCCGGGTATTTGGACGCGGGGATGCCCTGGATCCAGCTGAACCGTCGGCGCTGGTACGTACGCGGCGAGGGCGGCGCGCCCCTCGGGAAGCTGATCGGCGAGATGCCCTTCCCGTTCCGTACGTACAACTGGGGTCCGCTCTGGCGGGAACTGCGGACCCGGGTTCCGGGCGAGGTCGAGTTCCGTACCGGCACCACCGTCGGCGCGGTGCGGCACACCCCGGGCGGGGTTGCGTTACGCATCACGGGCGTCGACGGCAGCGACCGTACCGAGGTGTTCGACTTCGCCATCGGGGCGGACGGCTACCGCTCCCTCGTCCGCACCGAGGTCTGCGCCGGGCTCGCCACCGCGGCGCGCCCCGAGTACGCCGGCTATCTCGCCTGGCGCGGCGCCTTCCCCGTCTCCAGGATGACCGCCTCCGATCAGCGTCTGTGGGACGTCGAGGAGTGTGCGTACGTCGTCTTCCCGGGCGGCCACGTGATCGTCTACCGCATCCCGGACGCCACCGGCGGCCACCGGGTGAACTGGGTGCTCTACACCGCTCCTCCCCCGGATCTCGAACTGTCGCTGGAGACTCCGACGAGTCTGCCGCCCGGCACGCTCACCGACGCTCTGCACTCCCATCTCGCCCGTATCGCGGCCGAGTTGCTGCCACCGTACTGGGGCGGCCTGGTCGGTCTGACCGCGCCGGACGAGCTGTTCGTCCAGCCGTTGTACGACTTCACGGCGCCGCGCTACGCCACCGGCCGGCTTCTGCTGACCGGCGACGCGGCGACCGTGGCCCGCCCGCACACCGGTGCCGGTGCGGTCAAGGCGCTCCAGGACGCGACGGCACTGGAGTCGGCGCTCAGGTCCGCGCCCGACTGGGCCGAGGCACTCCGTACATACGACTCCGAGCGCACCGCGGCCGGCCGGGCCATGGTGGATCTGGGGCGGCGACTGGGGCAGGCCCTGGTGGAGGCCACACCGGAGTGGGGCTCGATGGACCCGTCGGCACTGGATGCCTGGTGGCAACGGGCCGCTGTGGGTGGCGGGTTCGGTGGCCGTGCCCTGAAGGAGTGACGCCCGGCCCCGTCCCGCTCAGGTCCCGACCGCCCCCACGGTCACGAAGACCTATATGACACGGCTGGCGGGTCCACGACAAGAGGATGGGGCGGTACGTTCCGCAATGTGCCGGTGCGCGGCGTGGACGCCTCGCGCGAGGACCGATGAGTTCCGGGTGCCGGAGCGGTCAGAAGAGTATGGATACCGAGAACCAAGCTATGCCCACGGCCGATCTGGGACCTGCCGCATGTCAGGTCGCCGCACTGCTCGACGGCATCGAGGAGAAACAGCTGACCGACCCCACCCCCTGCCCCGACTATGCGGTACGGGAGCTGCTCGCCCATCTGGTCGGGCTGAGCGAGGCCTTCCGCGACGCGGCGCGGAAGGATCTCGGGCCGACGACCGACAGCTCACGGGCCGCCGCACTGCCGGTCCTCGGCGACGACTGGCGCGAGGCACTGCCACCCCTGCTGGACGAGCTGGTGACGGCCTGGCGCGACCCGGCCGCCCGGCAGGGGATGACCAGGGCGGGCGGGGTGGATCTGCCGGGCGAGGTGGCCGCGATGGTCGCACTGAACGAGCTGGTCGTCCACGGCTGGGACCTGGCCCGGTCCACCGGGCAGGTGTACGAGGCGGACGAGGCGAGCCTGCGGGTGTCGCTGGCCATGCTGACGCCCCGCGACGACATCCCGCGGCCCGACATCTTCGGACCGCCGGTCCCGGTACCGGCCGACGCGCCCCTCGTCGACCGGGCGATCGCCATGAGCGGCCGGCACCCGGACTGGCAGCCCGGGCGCTGAGGGCTGCGCGGGACGGCCGCTGCCGCCGGAGGGGCGTGGCCGCGCCCGTCCCGCGACCGGCCGATCCGGCGGGCCGTACCGGAGCTCCGGTACGGCCTGCCGGCCCCGCGGTCGCGGGCGGCGGGGCTGCGCCGTCATGTCCTCCCTGCGGCGCGCAGCGATCCCGCACGCGCGGTCAGTGCGGTCGCAGCGTCCGCACCGCCTCGCGCACCCGGTCGCGCAGTCGTTCGTCGGCCGGGGCGATGCCTGACTCCAGTCCTGAGGCCGTCACCCGCAGGTCCCGTTCAGCGAGGGCGGTCAGCCGGTTCAGGTGGTCGTCGGTGAGGGCGGTCGGGCCGAGGGCAACCAGGGCTTCGACGGCGGTGACGGGTTCGGCGTCCGCCTCCGCGGCGTCCAGGAGCAGGCCGGCCAGCCGAGGGGCGTCGAGGGACTCGGGTGCGATCGCGTGCAGGGCGAGTACCGCGCCCGGGGTCTGTTGCCGGTCCGTCAGCAGGCCCTCCAGTGCGGGGACCAGCGGGCGGGCCGCCTCTCCGATGAGGGCCGCCGCTCGCGCGGCGCGGATGAACGTCCAGCGCATCCAGGCCGGTCCGACCTCTGCGAGCACCCCGGCGAGCACCGGCACCGCCTCCTCGGCGTCGCCCGTGATCCGCCACAGGGCGGTGGCGATCTCGACATCGCCGTCCAGCTGCGGGATGGTGCGGTTCGGCTCGGGGACGGTGAGAGCGGACCGCAGGGCGGGCACCAGATCGGCTGCCTCCGGGCCCAGTTCGCCGGCGGAGCTCGCAGCCTCCCGTACGTCGTAGTCACCCTCGGCGAGCTGTGCGGCCGTCGCTGCCAGCAGGGGGCCGGAGTCGCCGGTCAGCTCGTGCACCGCCCCGGCCGCCGCGAGCCTGCCCGCCTTCGGTCCGGAGCGGGCCGCGGTGGTCAGGAGTTCCGCCGCCTCCGCGCGGTGTTCCGGCGGGCAGACCGCCACCAGCGCCTTGGGCACGACCTTCGGGAACCGCGCCAGCGCGGACCGCAGTTCGGGCAGGGCCGAGGATGCCCGGCTCCCCCAGGCGGTGAGCAGGGCCGTGAGCCAGAACGGCTCATTGCCTTCGAGATCGTCCGCGACGAGGCGGACACGGATCGCGTCCAGCAGGTCGGGGTCGTACGGGAACGAGAGGGCGGCTGCCCCTCGGGCCGGGAAGCCGCATACGGCGCCGAGCGCGCGCGGGCGCTGTCCCAGGTCGCGGGCGAGGAGCGGCGCGGCCTGCGCGGGGGCCACGGCGACAAGCGCTTCGAGGGCCCGGTCCGCCGGATCACCCTGCCCTGCGGCGAGTTGGGCCAGGACCGGGGCTGCCGCCGCTCCATGGACGCCCAGCTTCCGGAGGAGCGAGTACGCCGCGGGCACGGCAGCCGGGTCGGCCGTCAGGGCACGCAGGGGCGCGGCCAGCCGTTCGGGCGCGCTGCGCGAGAGCTGACAGGCGGTCTCGGCCGCCCACAGCGCCTCGGCGCGGGCGTCGGGGTCGGGGCTGCGCAGTGCCGCGTCGAGCAGGCCGTACGCCGCTTCGCGGTCCTCGGGGGTGTCACGGAGCAGCAGGGAATCGACGACATACTGCAGCGGTTCGTTGCGCTCCTGGTCGAGGCGGCTCCGGACCAGCCCGTCGGCCGGGAGGAGCGCCAGCATCGCCTCGTGGTGGGCGGGGCCCCAGGGCCGGCCCGCGTCGACGCCGGCCAGCAGGGCCGCGATCCTCACCTCGCCCGGCTCGCCCGCACCCATGGCTTCGGTCGCCTCGGCGGCGCTCCCTGCCGGGTCCAGATGGGCAATGGCACCGAGGAGTTCGGCCCGGACAAGGGGATCCGTCTCTTCCGCCCAGCGCCTCCGGAGCACCGGCAGCACCTGGCCGGATGCCCCTGTCATGGCCCCGGTCCACGCGGCGGCCTGCCGCAACCCGGGATTCTCGTCGGCGATCCGGCCCAGGATCAACGGCAGTTGGGCGACGACGGCCGCCCGGCAGGCGGCTTCGTCCGTCTCCCCCTGGTCCTCGCCGCCCTCCGCGATCCCGCCGAGCAGCACCAGCAGATCCTCCGTGCGGTGCCCGGCCTCCGCGAGCCGCGCCAGATACGGCACCGCGTGGGCCGTCGCCTCGTACACCGAACCCTGATGCATGCTGCCGTACAGCTCGGAGAGCGCCTCGGACGCCGCGTCCTCGTCGTCCCCGGCGAGCACCCGCAGGCAGTCGGGCACATCGGCGGCGCTTCCGTACGCATGCTGCAGCTCGGCCCACGGCTGGGCGTCGACCTCGGCGAAGAACAGTGCAAGCTCCATACGGACGATCTTGGCACCCGGCACTGACAATACCCCCGGCCGGGCCCCGCCCACGATGCCGACCGGCGCGGTTCGCCGGCTCCCGGGGGCACCCCGCTCCGGGGTTCAGCCGGCTGCCGGAGTTTCAGCTGGTGAAGAACTCGGTGATCTGCTGGGCGACCTGGTCGGCATGGGTCTCGTGGACCTGGTGGCCGCCGCCGAGCGTGATCAGCCGGCAGTCCGGGATCAGGGAGGCCATGTCGGCCAGCCGGCCCTGTGGCATGGTGCTCTCCGGGCCGCCGGCGATCATCAGCGTCGGCGCGACGATCTCGCCGAGACCGTCCGCCCACTGCGGGTCGGGGTCGGCGACCTGGGCCCGGATGGGCGCGACGAGATTCCAGTCGTAGTCGACCGGCTCTTCGGGCTGCGCGGCGGGCCTCGGCTCACTGGGGAACGGCGGCGGGGTCTCCACCAGCACCAGGCGCTCCACCCGGTCCGCGTGCTCCTGGGCGAGCAGATGGGCGACCACGCCGCCCATGGAGTGGCCGACCAGGCCGACGCGGTCAAGCTCGCACTCGTCGAGGAAGCCGAGGACGTCGTCCCTCATCAGCTCGAAGGAGTACTCGTCGGGCCAGTCGCTCTCCCCGTGCCCGCGCAGGTCGAGGGCGTACACCCGCCATTCCTCGCCGAGCAGGCTCCCGACCGCTTCCCAGCTCGCGGCGGAACCGCCGAGGCCGTGCAGCAGGACGACGGGCGAGCCGAACGGGTCGCCCCAGGTCCGGTACGCCAGCCGGACGTCGCCGACATCCACAACAGACTGATCTTCCATACCCCTGACGCTACAGGCGAACGGACCAAGATCCTTCCCCGCGCCTGGCAGGCTGGAGAAGTGAAGGTCATTCCGCGTTCCCTGCTCGCCCCCGCCACGGCTCCGGTCACCGCTCTGGTCATGGCGGCCGCCCTGCTGGCGGGGTGTTCCGGGCGCTCGCCCGTGCCCGTTTCCGGCAACGGCGCCCCGAGGGCCGGGCTGGACGATCCGGCGAAGAAGGAGATCGCGATGCAGCTGGTCTCCAGCGCGGAGAACTCCACGCTCGACTGGAAGGCGCAGTACAAGTACATCGAGGACATCGGCGACGGCCACGGCTACACCGCGGGCATCATCGGCTTCTGCTCCGGCACCGGCGACATGCTGAAGGTCGTCGAGCGGTACGCGTCGGCGCGCCCCGGCAATCCGCTGGAACGGTTCCTGCCCGCTCTGCGCGCGGTGCAGGGCAGCGATTCGCACGACGGCCTCGGGCGCCCGTTCACCGACGCATGGGTGGAGGCGGCCGCCGACCCCGCGTTCCGGTCGGCGCAGGATGCCGAACGGGACAGCTCATACTTCGATCCGGCGGTCGAACAGGGAAAGGGCGACGGTCTCGGCGCCCTGGGCCAGTTCATCTACTACGACGCCTATGTGATGCACGGGTCCGCCGACTCGGACGGCACGGTCGGATTCCGTACGATGCGCCGCGAGGCAATCGACGCCGCCGAACCGCCGTCCCGGGGCGGCGACGAGGTGACGTATCTGAACGCCTTCCTCGATGCCCGGGTCACCGCGATCCGCAAGGAACCCTCGCACTCCGACACCAGTCGCGTCGAAACGGAGCAGCGGGTCTTCGTACGCGAGGGCAGACTCCAGCTGGAAACGCCGCTGAAGTGGAAGGTGTACGGCGACAGCTACCGTATCGACGGACCCTGAACCCGCGATCGGCGGTCTGCACGGTCAACGAACGGGGTCAAAATCTCAACTGCCGTGCCCAGTAGGGACATTGGTCCATGGGCAACCTGCAGGGTGGCCCCACGGGCGCATGGATCCACGTGGCCTACCCCGACTGCTGACAGCCATCGGCCAGAGGGTGTCCGCCCCTGATCCGCAGGCCGCCCCGTACGGCCCCGCACCGAGCGTCCGGCGCGTAGTGCGGGGCCTTTCCGTAGCCGGAGCCGGACTCAACTCGCTTGCGCCGAACGAGTGCACGACTCTCACTCCACCACGACTCTCACTCCACTCTGATAGGAAAGCTTCCTAGCGGATCCGGAACGACGAACTCCCTTTGGAGGAATGGTGCCCGCTCGCCATAAGCACGCCGCACGTCGCAACACTCGCCCCGTACGGCTCGCGCTGGCCGTATTCGGGGTGACCTTCACCGCGGCACCCACCACCGCCTACGCCGGTGCCCCCACGCATCCGGCCGTGCGCCAGGAGGTCTCCGCCGCCCGGCAGGCGGCTGCCGCCACCGGGCTGGCCGATCCGGCGAAGAAGGAGATCGCCATGGAGCTGGTCTCCAGCGCGGAGAACTCCTCACTCGACTGGAAAGCGCAGTACAAATACATTGAGGACGTCGGCGACGGCTGCGGCTACACCGCGGGCATCATCGGCTTCTGCTCCGGCACCGGCGACATGCTCGACCTCGTCGAGCTGTACACCCAGCGCAAGCCGGGCAACGTCCTCGCGAATTATCTGCCCGCTCTGCGGGAGGTGAACGGCACCGACTCGCACGACGGCCTCGACCCGAACTTCGCCGAGGACTGGGCGACCGCGGCGTCGGACCCGGCCTTCAAGCAGGCGCAGAACGACGAACGGGACCGGGTGTACTTCAACCCGGCGGTCGATCGGGCGAAGGCCGACGGCATCGGCACGCTCGGCCAGTTCGCGTACTACGACGCCATCGTCATGCACGGCGACGGCGACGACAGCACCAGCTTCGGCTCCATCCGCAAGCGCGCGCTCGCCAGGGCGAAGCCGCCGTCGCAGGGCGGCAACGAGGTGACCTACCTCAACGCCTTCCTGGACGCGCGGGTCTGGGCGATGCGGCAGGATGAGGCCCACTCGGACACCAGCCGGGTGGACACCGCCCAGCAAGTCTTCCTGAAGAAGGGCAATCTGAACCTGGATCCGCCGCCGGAGTGGAAGGTGTACGGCGACAGCTACCACATCGGCTGAGTCCCGCCCGGACCTGCCCGGAATACGTCTGTGACGCGTACGGCCCCCGCCAGGCGCGCCACAGCGCCGTACCGGACACGCTCAGTGCGCGCCCACCGGAGCCGTTGCCGGGACGGAGGGCTCCTTCTCGTCCTCCGTCTCCGGCTTCCCGCCCAGGTGGTGCGTCGGTGCAGGTGGGGCAGGTTGTGCAGCTGGTGCGGCAGCCTTGGTCACCGGTCCGGCGAACGCGCACTTCTGCGTGCGTGTCCGCCGGACCGGCTGCCGTGGACCCCGCTCGGGTCCACGGCGGCCGGCCGAGGGCCGTCCCCCTCCGGCCGGCCGTTCTGGGGGAGGTGCCCCGGAGCCGTCAGGCCCCGGCGGCGATCTGCGCGAGGCGGCGGGCCTCGTCGCGGGTGGCGCGGGCGATGGCGTCCTCGTCCACCGTGGTCAGGTGGTTGCCCTCGACGACCGTCTTCCCGTTGACGAGGGAGAGGGTGACGGGGGCGGCGGCGCCGAAGACGAGCGCGGTGACCGGGTCGGCGATGGAGGAGTGGGCGAGGGTGTCCAGTTTCCAGAGCACCAGGTCGGCGAGCTTGCCGACCTCCAGGGAGCCGATCTGGTCCGCGCGGCCGAGGACCTGGGCGCCGCCGTACGTTCCCAGGCGCAGGGCCTGACGGGCATTCAGTGCCTTTTCGCGGTGGGCGCCGAGGCGGTTGATGAGGAGGGCGTTGCGCAGTTCGGTGTGGAGTTCACCGGACTCGTTGGAGGCGGTGCCGTCGACACCGAGGCCGACGGGGACGCCCGCGGCCAGCATGTCGGGGACCCGGGCGATGCCTGCCGCGAGGCGGGCGTTGGAGGACGGGCAGTGCGCGACGCCGGTGCCGGTGCGGGCGAACGCGGCGATGTCGGAGTCGTTCATATGGACGCAGTGAGCCATCCATACGTCGTCGCCGAGCCAGCCCGTCGACTCGAAGTAGTCGGTCGGGCCCATGCCGAACAGCTCGTGGCAGAACTTCTCCTCCTCCACGGTCTCCGAGCCGTGGGTGTGCATCCGGACCCCGCGGCGGCGGGCCAGCTCGGCTCCCTGGCGGAGCAGTTCGGTGGAGATGGAGAAGGGCGAGCAGGGTGCGACGGCGATCTGCGTCATGGCGTCGAAGGAGCCGTCATGGTGGGCGTCGATGGCCGCCTCGGTGCCGGCGAGCGCACCGTCGAGCGTCTCGACGGCGAAGTCCGGCGGCAGTCCGCCGTCCTTCTGGCTGCGGTCCATGGAGCCGCGGGCGAGGGTGAACCGTACGCCCATGTCGCGGGCGGCTCCGATGATGGCGCCGGACAGGTCGCCGGAGCCCTGCGGGTAGACGTAGTGGTGGTCCATGGCGGTGGTGACGCCGCCGCGGGCCATCATCGCGAGCGAGCCCTGGGCTGCGGCGCGGACCATCGGCTCGTCGATGCGCGCCCAGGTCGGGTAGAGGGCGACCAGCCAGTCGAAGAGGTTGTGGTCGGTGGCCAGACCCCGGGTGATCCATTGGTAGAAGTGGTGGTGGGTGTTGATCAGGCCGGGGGTAGCGAGGTGCCCGGTGCCGTCGATGCGTCGCACGACGTTCTCCAGCCCCTCAGGGGCCCGGCCGGCGCCTACGTGCTCGATGCGGTTGCCCGCGACGACGACATGGCCCGAGGCGTACTCGGTGTCGTCGGCGTCCACGGTCGCGATCGAACAGTTCTGGATGACGATGCGTTCCACACGATCAGGGGCTGCCATGGCGCTTCCTTCGTCTCTCTGTGGTGAGGTGGGCACGGCAGGACCCTAGGAGGATTTGAGTGCCGCAGCCGTGCGGCTGTGGGTGCCGAGATGGTGGAAGAACAGGTTGAGCAGGACCGCGACGAGCGCTCCCGCGCTGATCCCGGAGCCCAGCACGGTCTGCGCCCAGGACGGAAATCCGGCGTAGAAGGCGGGCGCGGCGAGCGGGATGATGCCCGCGCCGAGCGCCACGGCGACCAGGATGATGTGGGAGCTGTCGTCGAGTCCGGCCTCGGAGAGCGTACGGATGCCGCTGACGGCGATCGAGCCGAACAGGACGATTCCGGCGCCACCGAGCACGGGCATCGGGACGAGGGAGACGACCGCGCCGAGGGCGGGGAAGACGCCCAGGACGATCAGAGCTCCGCCCGCCGCGGCGACGTAGCGGCTGCGTACCTTCGTCAGCGACACCACGCCGGCGTTCTGCGCGAACGCGCTCGTCGGGAAGGAGCCGAAGACCGGGCCGAGCAGGGTGGCGATGCCGTCGGTGCGCAGTCCGCGGGTGATGGTCCGCCCGTCGGTGCGGCCGTCTGCTGCTGGGCCCGTTGCGGGCTGTGCCATGGGGTTTCCCTCCGGGTCGGCCGGTCCCCGCCCGTCGGCGGGCGGGGACCGGCTCAGGGCCGCGTCAGAGGTTGGTCATGTCGACCGGGATCTGCTGCTCGATGCCGTCCCGCAGCACGGTGGCCTCGATGAGTCCGTACGGGCGGTCTGCCGCAAAGTAGACAGCACCGTCGGCGGTCTCGTTCTTGACACCGAAGGGCTCCAGGTCCACCAGGAAGTGGTGGTTGTTCGGCAGGGAGAAGCGGATCTCGTCGATCTCGCTGCGGCTGTTGATCACCCTCGACCCCATCTGGTAGAGGGTCTGCTGCAGCGAGAGGGAGTACGTCTCGGCGAAGGCCTGCAGGATGTGCTTCCTGGCCTGCTCGTACGACTTCTCCCAGTTGGGCATCCGGTCGTCGTCGCTGGTCCAGTTGTAACACCAGGCGGCAGCGACGTCGGTGCACAGGATGCGGTCGTACGCCTCCTTGAGCGTCGTGTACTTGTCCTTGACGTAACCCCAGAACTCCGAGTTGGTGGTGTTCATGACCGTGAGGTCCTTGAGTCCTGAGATGACCTGCCAGTTCTCACCGTCGTAGGTGATCTGGGTGGTGCGCAGCTCCTGGCCCTTGCGGACGAAGGAGTGGTTGACCTCGTCCGAGCCTATGAACTTGGAGTTGTTGTCCGAGGCGGCGATGCGCTCCCAGGAGTACTCCTGGATGCGGATGCGCGCCTGGTGGATCGGCTCCTGCGACGTCACGAAGTGGCGGGCGAGGTGGATGCCGAACTGCTCGGCGGACTCGATGCCGTGCTCCTTGGCGAACGCGTACACCGTGTTCTTGGTGGTGTCGGTCGGCAGGACGTTGGCGTTGGAGCCGGAGTAGTGGACGTCGTCCATGTCGCCGGAGAGGGCGACCGAGACGTTCAGGTCCTTGATGTGGTGGGTGTCGCCGTCCCGCGTGATCTTGACGACGCGGTTCTCTGCTTTGCCGTACTGGTTCTGGCCGAGAATCGTGGGCATGTCTGCTAGCTCCCTCGGTATACGGAGTAGCCGAACGGGTTGAGCAGCAGCGGTACGTGATAGTGCTCGCCCGGTACGACGGCGAAGGTGATCGCCACTTCCGGGAAGAACGCACCGCTGTCCCTTACGCGGGGGGCGTCCTGCTGCGCCTCGGCTTGCTTGTTGAAGAAGTACGCCTCGGTCTCGAAGTAGAGACGTACATGGGTGGTGCCCTCCGGCAGCGCCGGCAGGTCCTTGCATCGCCCGTCCGCGTCGGTCGCGGAGCCGCCGAGCGTCACCCACGGCGCGTCGCTGCCACTGCGGGCGGCGAGCGTGACGGGGACGGCTGCGGCGGGGCGGCCGATGCTGGTGTCCAGGATGTGCGTGGACACCGATGCGGTGGTGTCGGCGCTCAAGACCGTCACTCTCCTTCGGTTACGAGACGGGTCAGCCGGATGCGATTGATCTTGCCCAGCTCGGTGCGCACGATCTCGCGCTCCTGCTCGGGCGAGTTCCCGATCCGGGACTTCACCGCGTCGCGCATCTGCTCGCCGGTGGCACCGGTGGCGCAGATCAGGAAGACATGTCCGAACCGCTCCTGGTAAGCCAGGTTCAGTTCGAGCATCTCGGCCTTGAGCTCCTCGGTGGCGTCGGCCATCCCCCGCTGTTCGCGGGAGGAGGTCGGGTCCCCGGGGGCCGGGCGGCCGATCGGGGGGTGGCCGGCCATCGCGTCGGCCAGATCTTCGCGGGTCAGCGCGGCCGTGGCGGCATCACTGGTGGCGAGAAGGGCTTCTGCGGTGGTGTAGGGGCGCCGGGAGAGGATCGCTCTTCCCCATGCCGCACTGGCACACACCTCGTGCAACGCGGTGATGGCCTCGTCGTCCGCCAGGGTATTGAACCGGGCGAGGCCCGGTGTGGAGCTCAGAGTCACGGGAGCCTCCGTGGCTTTTTTCGCTGTGCGTTGGTCGGGCTGCGGATAGCTAACGCCCTCCACAACACCACGTCAACACTTTGTTGAAATTCCGCGAACGTCAAAGGCCGCCGCCCGGCGATCCGGGCGACGGCCTTCCGCATACTTCCGCGGCGTTCGCTCAACTACTCACCTTTGGCAGCATTTTCCCTGTTGAGATAGTTGTAGACGGTGAAGCGGCTGACCCCCAGCGCCCCCGCCACCGTCTCCACGCCGTGCCGTACCGAGAAGGCACCCCGTGCCTCAAGGTTCCGTACGACCGACTGTTTGGTCTTACGGTCCAGCTCGGCCAGCGGCATGCCGTGCCGCCGCTCCATCGCTGCCAGGATGTGGTCGAGCGAGTCCGAGAGCTGCGGCAGCCGCACGGCTATGACGTCCTCGCCCTCCCAGGCCAGCACGACGTCGTCGATCCTGGCCTCCTCGGGCCCGACCAGCTCGGCGCCCATGGCGTCGACGAGCGGCTTGACCGCAGTGACGAGGGGGTGGTCCGCCGGTTCGGTCACTTCGAGTCATCCCCGATGACGTTGACCTGGAGCGACACCCGGGTGGCACCGGACTCCAGGGCCTTGCGCAGCAGGGAGTCCACCGCGGTGAGCACCGCGTCGGCGCCGCCCTCCGCCGTATTGCCGAAGGGGCCGACATCCACGGCGTCCAGCTCGGCCGTCTGGATCACCTCGCGGGCCACCACCGCGTGAGCGGGTGCCTCGTCGAGATCGAAGGGCTCGGTGGTGAACTCCACTCTCAAGCGCACTGTGCCTCCATCATGTGCTCGCCGCGCCCAGGGGCCGGCTCGGCCCCGACCCTAACGGACCGCTGGGGTCTTTCGTTTGGATCAGGCCGGAGCGGGGAGCGGCCCGCCGCGGAGCGGCTGGTGTCGCCGTGGTGCGTGCAGCTGCAAGGCGGAGGAAGGAGCCCACACGGAGCGAATGGGGTCTCGGGTCTCCCCTGCTCGAGCGAAGCCGAGAGCTTGGGGAATACTGACGACAACGCCACGGATGTGCGTGCCGGCCCCGCGAGCCCGGCACGATTCGACGACCAGGTGTTCGGCACCCACGGTGCGGCATATCCGCCGGAGCGGACGGTGGCGGTCGACGTCCCTCAGTGACTGATCGACCTGGCCGGCCGGACGAGCACCGCGCCGCGCTCCTGCGACCAGCGGGTGGACTACGTCCTGCACGTGAGGGAGCAGGCCCTCACCCCGGCACAGGTGAGCGCCCGGTGGCCGCGCACCGGACCGCGGGGACGACATTCCAGGACACGCTGCCCGCCGGGCAGCCCGGCAGCCGGAGAGCAGCAGGCGGAGCGGACGGCCCGCGGGCGTCCGCCCCGCCTTCTGTGTGTGAAGGCCGCCAACCAGCTGATCGTCGCGGTCAACATCCAGGCCTGCGCCGAGGCCGTCGTCTTCCTGGAGAAGTCCGGGGTCGACCTCTCCGCCGCACTCGACGTCCTGGCCGGCGGGCTGGCCGGCTCGACCGTGCTGACCCGGAAGAAGGACAACTTCCTGGGCCGGGACTTCGCGCCGGGCTTCCGGATCGACCTGCACCACAAGGACATGGGCATCGTCACCGACGCCGCCCGTAATGTCGGTGCCGCGCTCCCCGTCGGCGCCGTGGTCGCCCAGCTCGTCGCCTCGCTCCGCGCGCAGGGCGACGGCGGCCTGGACCACTCGGCCCTGCTGCGCGCGGTCGAGCGCCTCTCGGGTCAGCCCGTCCAGGCCTGACCGACCGCCCCACAGACTTCCGGATGGCGCCGGCGCTGACACCTGTCCTGTCGCGCCCAGGCGTCGGCGCCATCCGGAACACCTCACTCGCAATTTCAACAAACTGTTGACGTTCGGTTCGGAGCGTACCTACGCTCCTGGAGCCCCAGGGCGTCGCAGTTCAGCAACTCCCGTACGGAAGGTCGCCCCGACACCATGACGCAGCGTGTGCTTACGACCGAGTCAGGCGCCCCGGTCGCCGACAACCAGAACTCCGCCACCGCCGGCGTCGGTGGCCCGATCCTCCTCCAGGACCAACACCTGCTGGAGAAGCTCGCGCGCTTCAACCGGGAGCGCATCCCGGAGCGCGTGGTCCACGCGCGCGGTTCCGGCGCATACGGCTACTTCGAGGTGACCGACGACGTCACCGGCTTCACCCGCGCCGACTTCCTCTCCGCCGTCGGCAAGCGCACCGAGACGTTCATCCGGTTCTCGACGGTCGCCGACTCGCTGGGCGGCGCCGACGCCGTACGCGACCCGCGCGGCTTCGCCCTCAAGTTCTACACGGACGAGGGCAATTACGACCTGGTCGGCAACAACACCCCGGTCTTCTTCATCAAGGACCCGATCAAGTTCCCCGACTTCATCCACTCGCAGAAGCGCGACCCGTTCACGGGCCGTCAGGAGCCTGACAACGTCTGGGACTTCTGGGCGCACGCCCCCGAGGCGACGCACCAGGTGACCTGGCTGATGGGCGACCGGGGCATCCCTGCCTCGTACCGCCACATGAACGGCTACGGCTCGCACACCTACCAGTGGACGAACACCGAGGGCGAGGCCTTCTTCGTCAAGTACCACTTCAAGACGAACCAGGGCGTGCGCTCCCTCTCCAGCGAGCAGGCCGCCGAGCTCGCGGGCAAGGACGGCACCTCGCACCAGACGGACCTGCTGCAGGCCATCGAGCGGGGCGTGAAACCGTCCTGGACCCTGTACGTGCAGGTCATGCCGGCCGCCGAGGCCGCCGACTACCGCTTCAACCCGTTCGACCTCACCAAGGTGTGGCCGCACAGCGACTACCCGCTGCAGCGCGTGGGCCGGCTGGTCCTGGACCGCAACCCGGACAATGTGTTCGCCGAGGTCGAGCAGGTCGCGTTCTCCCCGAACAACTTCGTGCCCGGCATCGGCCCCTCCCCGGACAAGATGCTCCAGGGCCGCCTGTTCGCCTACGCCGACGCGCACCGCTACCGGCTGGGCGTCAACCACACCCAGCTCCCGGTGAACGCCCCGCGGACCGCCGTCGTCGACAACTACGGCCGCGACGGTCTGCACGCCACCCGCAACGGCGCGCGCCACGACAAGAACTACGAACCCAACTCGTACGCCGGCCCCGCCCAGACCGGCGCGGCGCTCTCCGCCCCGCTGGCGATCCACGGCTGGACCGGCACCCACGCGGCGCCCGCCCACACCAAGGACGACGACTTCTTCCAGGCGGGCGAGCTCTACCGGCTGATGTCCGAGGACGAGAAGGGCCGCCTGGTCGCCAACATCGCCGGAGGCCTCTCCCAGGTCACCCGCGACGACGTGATCGAGAAGAACCTCGCGCATTTCCACGCCGCCGACGCCGACTACGGCAAGCGCGTCGAGGAGGCTGTCCGCGCCCTGCGCGAGGACTAGTGCCGTGACCGGCAATGTTTGCCCCATGAGGAGCGTCGTCCGGTGCGTGCGATCGCAAGGCGGGCGGAAGTCCTTGTAGCGGAGCTACCAGGGCTTTTGGCCAACGCGGCGAGCGGGCGTGCCGGGCGGTGCGACGGGGCAAAGCTTGCCGGGAGGGGCACTAGTACTACAGGGATAGATCTTGGTGTGCGATTGAGGCAGAATGGTCTGTCGTGAGTGCACGAGGTCGGGATAAGGACGAGCTGGCGGCGGAG
>NZ_JBSFYR010000119.1:0-18612 GCF_053599875.1 Streptomyces sp. NPDC005151
CGGCAACCTCTGGATGCCCCCCATCGAGCAAGCGGCCTGACCAGCCAGCCTCACATACCGTCACCGATCAGCCGCATTCCTTCTGAATGCTTACGCTCAGACGGGGTACGCGTACAGCGGTGAACGCCAACGGCCATCGGCGCACTGGACAAGGACCAGGACAACGAAGGCCAACGCCTGGGGGCAGGCACTGGATTACTCCACTCGGCCTAAAAATGTTTTGCACGCTCTTGGATCTGGCTATGTTGGACATAGCGGCGAAACGCTAGTGGCTGACTATCGGTAAAGGAAGTATTGTGACAGAGCGCTTGGTGACGCCTTACGGAATTCTGCTCCGGGATAGTGAGCGGGCTGCTGCGGCATTTGTCTCTTCCACTATGGCGACTCTCCGTCTCGACCTTCCGGCGCAGATGTCGCTGAGTGAGGCAGCAAACTTGGTCGGTATGCGGCTCAACATCAAGACCGCGAATGACCAAGCAACTCGACCTGCTGATGATCCTTTCGATCTGAACGATCGCCGCGTCCTGCTACCCCTGCTCTGTGAGCCCGCAAAGGTGCGCGAATCGGGCGTGCAGCCTTCGATTCGCCGTTTGACTATCAACGTCAGCAACGCATGCAACCTTTGGTGCTCATACTGTTATGCAGACAAGGGGCTCTATCATGCACCAAAGTCATTTATGGCGCCCGACGCGGCAACTGCGCTCGTAAGTCGAGTACTTGAGGCATATAACAGTGTTGGCAGCGTTCAGTTCTTCGGTGGTGAGCCGCTGATGAATGTGCGGTGTATTGACGCCGTTTGTGCGGCATTCAGTCAGGCCGTGCAGGAAGGGAAGATCGCCGAACTTCCAAAGTTCGTCGCGACGACCAACGGAACGCTATCAGCACCTGACGTGCTCGATGTATTGAGCCGCTGGCGGATCGACCTTACCGTCAGCCACGATGGCCCCCGTCTCATCCACGATAAGAACAGGCCAACTGGTAATGGGAAGAGGAACGGTTCCAGTTTCGACAAGATCGCCGTCTCTCTGTCTCGCTTCGACGATGCCGGTATCACCTACGACCTAGAGTGCACCTACAACTCCCAACATCTCGCCTCGGACATCTCTGTCGTGAACCTTCTGGATTTCTTCCACGAAATGACGGGGCAGAGAACTTTCCACATTGCTCCCGCCTTCCTGCCGAAGCAGCGTGATAAGAGTCAGGGTCCGGGGCAGTTGATTTTCCGCGGCACAACTGTGCAGGAGCTCGGAAAGGAGCATCTCTCGGCAGACGTGCTCTCAGGTGTGTACCGGGAGGCTGCACGGTACACCATGAAGAACGTTAGTCGCGGAACTGGACCACGGCTCTCATTTGCGGATGAGATGGTGCGAAAAGTGCTGGCACGCAGGCCAAGTACAACATACTGTCCTGCTTTCTTCAATCAGCTCTCGGTTGCTGTAGATGGGTCGGCCTATCCGTGCTTCATGTTCATCGGGGATCCACGGTTTCGTTTGGGGAACCTACTCACTGACGACCTACCACTCCCAGGCACGGCTGCGGTCCTGGGCCGTTACTTCAGCGAGTTTGGAACATCTCCGGTGGGAACTGAGAAGTGGTTCGCGCCGTTGAACTCCGGCTGTGTAGCGGGTGAGTACATCACGAGCAGTTCTCTGGCTGATCGAACGATGGAACCAATTATGGAGGCGATTGCAGAGGAAGTAGTCCTCGGCATCGCCTACCTCGATCAGCAAGACCGGCCGACCGAGTCTGTATCAGTCAGGTAGGCCTGACCCATCGATTCGCAACTCTAGTGGAGGAGCAGGCAATGCCCAACAATCAAGCAGCGGAAAAGTTCGCGGACGCGATCGTTCGGGAAATCCCGGTGTCACAACTGAAGGCCGTATTGGGGCGTCTCAACGCGGACTCCGTTATGGAGGCCGCCGGCTCTGGCTGCGGGAATGGATGCGGGGGAAACTGTGCCGACTCAATCGACGAGTTCGGCTACGCAGAGCTGAGCGCGGAAGACCGGGCAGCCGTAATTCGGGACAAGGATTCGCTGCGTGAGCACGTGATTGCCCAGCTGCAAGCGGTGAGCCAGAAAATCTGATGATGGCATACCCGTGAGCTGTCCCAGGCTGGATCACAGCTGGCGTGCTCACTGTAGGTCGGTGGAGCGACTTTGGCGCGAGTGATCATGGCCCCGTAAGCACGACGTTGGGGCCTTGATCTTCTAGGCTCGCGCTATCCTCGATTCGTCAGCGGGGGTTGCTCGCTGATCGGCTCAACGGTTCGCCCGTATTGTCCCCGTGTTGTTCGGGGTGGGCCGTCGCGTGTCGCTGCGGCTGCGCCGGGTTCCACGGTCCCGGGGTGGTGCGGGGCTCTCCTTCCTGGTCTTCGTCGGGGCGGGGCCTGGTCGTCAGGTGACGGCGGTCAGGCCGGTCAGGCGCTGCCAGGCCAGAACGAAGGCGGCTGCCCAGGGCCAGTCGGGGGCGAGGCGGAGGTGCTTGCGGCGGGCGTGGGCGGCGAGGCGGGCGGGCAGGTGGTAGATCCGGAACCGCATGGTGTCGGGTTCGGCGTCGGCGAGCTCGTCCTGGTCGTGCAGTGCCAGGAGGCGGAGCCAGGCGTCGAGGTCGGCGGCGAGGTTCGCGGCGAGCATCCAGCCCTGGTTCGTGGTGAAGGATTTCGAGGGCAGGTTGTGCAGGCCCATCGCTTTGTTCGTGCGTACCCGGTCTTCGACGACCGCGTGGTGCCGGTGCAGAGCGTCCAGCCACTGGGCCTGGTGGGAACCGGGGATCCGGGTCATCTTGCGGATGTTGGTGGCGATGACCGAGTACTTGAAACCGGTCTTCTTCTCGAAGTCGGTCAGGTTCGCGAGGTGGCGGCTGGAGGGCTTGACCCGGCGGACGATCAGTCTCAGTCCCTTGTCCCAGCCCTCGCGCTTACTCAGGCCGCTCAACTCCGCGACCTCGTAGTCCTCCTGGAGGGTGCCGTCCTGGTTCAGGGAGACCTCCCAGGCAGTCTCGGGCAGGCGGGCGATGGCCTGCTCGTCGGTGTCGGTGATGGTCCAGCCGGTGGTGAAACGGACCGTGCGCCGTCGGGTGTTCAGGCCGATGAGGGGCGTTGTCACGTTGGTGGGATGTTGATCGATTGAGGGTGCGTCAGGGCGTGGAGGGGGTCGGGCGGGGGCCTGGGTCACGCTGCGGTGGGCAGGGCGGTAGCACCGGTGATTTGGTCCCAGATGGCGAAGCGGACGGTCATCTCGGCTCGGTGGTCGGGGGCTGTCATCAGGTGGCGGCGGGGCCGGAAGTGGGGTGAGATGCCGCTGAAGGCGGACAGAAACCGCTGTGCTCCACCGGTGCTGCGGAAGCCTTTCATTGCGCGTTCGCGCTGGCGGGTGGGCTGGTGGCTGTTCTCGGCCCGGTTGTTGAGGCCCTTGTGTGAGCGGTGCTCGACCGAGGGCATGACCTCGCGGTGGGCGGCGCCGTAGGAACGGAGCTTGTCGGTGACGATCACCCTGGGCACCGCCCGGGTCTTCTGCATCAGGCGGCGGAAGAAGTGTCTGGCGGCGGCCTTGTCCCGGCGGCTCTGCAGGAGGATGTCGAGCACGTTGCCGTCCTGGTCGACGGCCCGCCACAGGTACTTCTGCTCCCCGTTGATCTTCACGAAGACCTCGTCCAGGTGCCACTTGTCCCCGGGCGGGGCCGGCGGCGGCGCAGTCCGTTCGCGTAGGCCTGGCCGAACTTGGCGGACCAGCGGCGGATGGTCTCGTAAGAGACGATGACGCCCCGCTGAAGCATCAGCTCCTCGACCTCGCGGAAGCTGAGCGGGAAGCGGAAGTACAGCCACACGCAATGGGAGATGACCTCGACCGGGTACCGCTGCCCCTTGTACGACGGCGGCGCGGACGACACGAGCGAATCCCTCCCCGGCACGATCAACCACAAGATCATCCCACGCTGGTCAGCCAACGTGACAATGCCCTCAACACCGCTGTCCGAGAAGCGCAGGGCCCCTCACAAGTGCGAGGTGGGCTGCGGCCAGTGCCGCATCGGTCCCTGATAGGACCTCCCTTGTCACACCGATCTCGGCCACGAGCAGGTCATGCACTGTGGCGGAGCGGGTGGCGACCGATCCGGCCAGGACGACGGGTTCACCGGCGATTGCGACCGAGGCCACGAGGTCGGCCAAGGCCCGGGCGGCGTCGGCGATCAGTTGCATGGCGAGTGGGTCTCCGGCTTCGGCGGCTGGTCCGAGCAGCGGCGCAAGGGCGGCCAGGTGCTGCGGCGGCCGCTCGTAGGTCCAGCGCAGCAGGGCCTCGACGCTGTGTTCCTTCAGACTGGCGGCCGCGAACACGGCCTCGGCCAGCGGTCCTGCCGATGTTCCCCGTCGCAGGGATTCGGCGGTGCGGCGGATTGCCTCCTTGCCGAGCCAGAATCCGCCGCCCTCGTCGCCGAGCAGCCAGCCCAGGCCGCCGGCGGTCGCAGCCACCCGATGGCCGTCGATGCGGCAGGCGATGGCACCGGTGCCGGCGATCAGGACGCTACCTGTGGGCTTTGCTGTTCCCGAGGCGAAGGCGATGACAGCGTCGGGCAGCAGAGTTACTGGGCAGTGCGGTGCCGAGGCTTCGCGGCAGGCGTCGGCGATGTGTGCGCGCTCGGATTCCTCCAGTGCGCGGTAGCCCGACAGCCCGATGACACACCCTGCGATGTCGGCGGACCGTCGCTCGGCATCGGGGGCTGAGCGTCGTTCGGCGTCGGTCAGCGCCGCGCTGATTGCATCGACCAGGCGCGCCGCGACCACTGACGGGCCGTTGACAGCGGCGTTGGCACCTGGGTGCGTGGACCTTCCCACCTCGCGGCCGTCTGCGTCGACCAGCACGGCGCGGGTCCTGCTGCCGCCGACATCCAGGCCGAGGAACAGGGCGGTCACCGGGGCGCTCCATCGCGCTGCCGGAGGGGCGTTCCGGCCAGGTGCCGGAGGGCCGCCCAGGGCTGGCCGTTGTGTTCGGCCAGCGCTCCGCGCGCAACATCGGGAGAGACTCCGGCCGCGAGGGCGACCAGGGCGGTCGGCGTCTCCCCGTCGGCTTCGGCCAGGCTGGCGACCGCTTCGGCCTCGGAGACCTGGCAGGCGGCCATCAGAGTCCGTACCGCCCTGCGGCGCAGTTTGTCGTTGCGGGCCGAGGCAGCGACCATCAGGTTGGACCAGGTACGGCCGGACTTCACCATGAGGGTGGTCGAGAAGGAGTTCAGGGCGAGCTTCTGGGCGGTGCCGGCTTTCATGCGCGTCGAGCCGGTGACGACTTCAGCCCCGGTATCCAGGAACACGAACACGTCCACCTTCTCGCCCGACACGTCCTCGGGTACGCAGGACAGCAGGGCAGTGGCCGCGCCCGCCGCGCGGGCCTTCTCGAACGCCCCGGACACGTAGGGCGTGCGACCGCTGGCGGTCACCCCGATGACCAGGTCGGCGGAAGTGACGTCGGCGGCATCGGCCAGCCCGGTCTCCCGGTGGTCCTCGACGTGCTCCCGGGCCGAAGCAGCAGCGTCGGAACCGCCGGCCAGGTGCGCGCACACGATCTCGGGTCCGACGCCGTAGGTCGGGCCCAGTTCGAGGGCGTCGCCCAGGGCGGTGCGCCCCGACGCCCCGGCACCGAAGTAGTGCACCCGCCCGCCCCGGTCGAGCACGTCCAGCGCGGCGCCGACCAGTTCGGTCAGCGCCGGCAGCGCGGCCCGAACGACACCGGGCACTGTCGCGTCCTGATCATTGATCAGTCTCAGGATCGCGGCGGTGTCCAGGCGGTCCAGCTCCAGGCTTGCGGCGTTGCGCTGTTCGGTTCGAGGTAGGGGGGCGAGGTCGTGCGCCGTGGACATTCAGCCTCCAGCAGTCGGTGTCTGTGCGGGGTACTGCTCGTGTGATGGGGGATGTCGGTGATCTGTCAGTTCACGGGTCGCGGGCGTCCGATGGTGCGGCTGCGGACAGCATCATGGGCTCGCTCCATGTCTGCGAGGGTCTGCTCGTAGGACCTCTGGGCCAGGGTTACGTACAGGCAGTCGACGACGGTCAGCAGCGCGGTGCGCGAGGCGGTGCCGCCGCTGCGGAAGGTCGTCTCGCGGGCCGAGGTCAGCAGGACGTGGTCGGCGTGCTGGGCCGCCGGGCAGCGGGGGTTGCTGGTGATCAGGACGGTGCCGGCGCCGTCGGCCCTAGCCGCGGCCAGCACGTCGGCGACCTCGCGGGGCCGGCCGGAATGGCTCAACGCCACAGCCAGGTCGCCATTACGCAGAACCGCTGCGCTCATCAAGGCGGCGTGCACGTCTGGCCAGAACTTCGCCGAGAAACCGAGCCGCAGCAGCTTGTACTCCGCGTCCTGTGCGGCGATCGCGCTGGAACCGACGCTGAACAGATCGATCCGCCGGGCGCGTTGGACAAGGTCCGCGACACCCCGCAGGACGTCGACGTCGATCAGCGCGGCGGTCTCCTCGGCGGCTCGGGCGTTCGCCAGGCCGATCTTCTTCACGACCTGGTCGAGGCTGTCGTCCGGCCCGATGTCACTGCCGAGGTCGACGTGGGCGCGGCTGTCCGCCCGCGCCGCCTCGGCATCGGCGGCCAGGCCGAGGCGCAGCTGCGCGTAACCGCGCAGCTCCAGAGTGCGGCAGAACCGGTGGACGGTCGCGATCGAGGTTCCGGCCGCCTGCGCGAGGTCTGAGATGGTGCTCTCCGCGGCCGCGCCGGGATCGGCAAGGATCAGATCGGCGATCGCGGACTCGGCCCTGGACAGGCTGTCCTTGATCGACCGGATGCGGCCAACCACGGTCTCGGTCACGACGGTTCGGCTCCTCGTGTCAGCGTGTGTACCCGTCAGGCAACCGGCGTTTCACAGATCGTGCCCCGGCAGTCGACATCGACGCATGCGCCGGAGGGGGCGGCGCACGCTGCTCCGCCAGTGTCGCGACACTACCCCCTCCACGACCACCAAACGACCCCAAGGTGAAATTTTTTTCATCGAAGTTGTGAGAGCAGCTTCTCTACCAGGGTCTTTGATGGACCTTCCCGTGGCGCTGAGGCATTCAGAATCGAAGGATCAACGGAGACCATGAAAGAAATTTTCACCAGAGTGGTTGACGCCACATGCCGGTGTCTGCAGGATGGCGCTGCTCACGGGGCCCCTGTATGTCGCCTTCCGACGCTCCCGCACCCAAGCCGCTGGTGGTACCGAGGAGTACCTCATGAACATCCGCTCCGTCCCAGGCCTCACTGTCGCTGTGGCCGTGTCCTTGGCGACCGTGACACTGTCCAGCTACAACAAGCCGGCCTCGCCGCAGGCCGTGAGGCCCGCCGGATCGGCACCGCTGCCGGCCGCCGTCCCGGCAGTTGCAGATTGCGCCGGACGTCGCAGTCGCAGACCCGGCGAAACTAGCTGCCCTGCGGAATCTCAGCATTCGGTTCGCCGAGGCCGAGCAGTGGCTCGCGATCCACCGGGAAGTCTGGGTCCAGTCCTCCTACGTGGAGGCCTCAGAAGCTCCCGCAGGCGGTCGGTGAGGCCGTCATCACCAACAATGGCAGGCCGTCGATTCCGACGTATTCCGTGGCGATCGCCGAGCTTCAGGGGGCCGCCGATGAGCTGGCCTGGTGATCCGCAGGCTGCTCGGGCTGGCATCCGACAGCGTGGTTCGCTACCTGGAAGGAAGGCCCTGAGATGGCGTACGACGCTGAGCTGACCCCCGTGGTGCGAATCCGCGGACTGACCCGCATCTTCAGCGGCCGCAACGTGCTTGAGAGCGTGAATCTGGATATCGCGCGTGGGGATTCCGTCGCGCTGCTCGGCCACTCCGGCTCGGGCAAGTCCACATTGATGCGGGCCGCGGCCCGCCTAGACTCCGGCGTCGGCGCCTCGGGGAGCGTCGGAGTCCCCGACCAGCGTGCCGTGGTCTTCCAGCATGCGCGACTGCTGCCGTGGGCGCAGTGGCTCGACAAGGTGATCCTGGGCCTCCCATACCGTGTGGCTGCAGCCGCACTTGGGTGCAACGCCCTGGCCGCCGTGGCGTTGTCCAGCAAAGACAAGGCGTGGCCGGGCACCCTGTCCGGCGGCGAGACGCAACGTACGGATCTGACTTGCGCCCTTGCGTGGGAGCCTGCGCTGCTACTGGACGAACCGTTCGAGGCCCGTGCCCCGCTGACCCGGACCAAGATGCACAGGCTACTGCCGAGCTGGGTGTCCGGGAGCACGACGACGAAACGGTGCGCCCACTCCCTGCCCCGACCCGACCGGTGTCGATCACACCCCACAAGCCGCCTTTGCCGAAGTGCAACCTGAGCAACCTTCGGCGAAGGCACCACCCCCTCCCACGGGGTCATTTCCTCCATTCCCCTGAAAGGAATCGCGATGACATCACAGACGAGTTCCTCCTCCCCACGGTTCAAGCGGAGGGGCATCTTGTACGGGCTCGACACTGTTGCGAGGATACGCACTGCGCGCGCGGCGGCGCTGGGCGCAGCGGTGGCCGGGCTGGCCGCGGGGTTGCTGGCGGCGCCGTCGGCTGGTGCGGCAGAGCCGGCGCACAGGGGCGGTGACCGCACACCGGCCGTCTCACCCGTCCCGCACGAGATTTCGTACGGGAAGGAGTTCCCGGTGCCGCGGCGCGCCGTGGTGGTGCGCGACGGGGAGAGCGATCCGCAGGCCGTGGCGACCGTGGCCGAGGCGCTGCGGGCGGCCGGCGTGCACGAGGTCACCCAGGCATCGGCGGCCCGCCCGGGTGCGTACCCGGTGTACGTCGGCACGCGTCCCACGTCGCCCGCCGCCGAGGGCCTGAAGCCGGGAGGGTATGTCGTCTCCGTCTCCCGGGGCCGCACCGTCCTGGACGGCGTGGACGACGCCGGCACGTACTACGCCGCCGAAACCTTCCGGCAGCTGTTCACGGGCCGCAAGGTCGTCTCCGCCACCGTCCGCGACTGGCCGGACTTCGCGACCCGCGGCGGCCAGGAGTCCTTCTACGGCGCGAAGTGGTCGTACGAGGACGAGCTGCGCGAGATCCGCTTTCTCGGCGCGCACAAGCAGAACACGTTCCTCTACCACCCGCGCATCGGCGATCCGCACAACGCGGCGCAGCAGTGGCGCGAGCCGTACAGCGGTGCGCGGCTGGAGGAGCTGCGGACGATCGTCGCGGAGGCGAAGAAGCGGCACATCAGCTTCATCTACCGGCTCGGCCCGGAGGCGCCGACCGCCCCCGGATACGGCATCTGCCACGCGGATCCCGAGGAGCTGAAGCTCGTCCTCGCCCGCTTCCAGCAACTGTACGACCTCGGCGTCCGCGATCTCTCGCTCGGCTGGGACGACGTCTCCAACCCGATCAGCTGTGCGGCGGACCGCGCGAAGTTCGGCGGCGACGTGAACCCGAAGGCGGCGGCCCAGGCATACGTCACGAACCACGTGTACACAAACTTCATCAGGTCCCACCCGGACAGCCGACTGATCACCATCCCCACCGAGTACTGGAACGCGACGCCGTCCTCGTACAAGAAGCGCTACAACGAGCTGGTGGAGAAGGACACCTCGATCTACTGGACCGGCCCGGAGGTGGTCTCCCCGCAGATCACCAACGCGCAGGCGACTGCGGCGAAGGCGGCGTACGGCAACCGCAACATGCTGATCTTCGACAACTACCCCGTGAACGACTACGCGCCCAACCGCCTCCACCTGGGCCCGCTGACCGACCGCGACCCGGCGCTGACCGACACGGTCGAGGGCATCACCACGAACCAGATGAACCAGCACGCGCCGTCCCTGATCGCCCTGTTCACGGCGGCGGACTTCACCTGGAACACGGCCGCGTACGACCCGGAGGCGTCCTGGGACCGGGCGCTGCGCGAGCTGGGCGGGAAGGCGTACCCGGCGCTGAAGATGTTCGCGGAGAACTCGCGGAGCGGGCCGCTGACGTCGACGGCGGACGCGGGGCGGCTGAAGGCTCTGGTGGCGGCTGTGTGGGAGAAGCCCGGCGACGCGGACGCACTGGCCGAACTGGACGAGTACTTCGGCGAGTTGGCGGACGCTCCCGGCCGGATCGAGCGCGACATGGGCGACCCGGCGTTCGCCGCGCAGGCCGGACCGTGGCTGGAGAAGCTCGGCGCGTACGGGGAGGCCGGCCGGACCGCGGTGGAGCTGCTGCGGGCGGACGCGGCGGGCGACACGGCGGAGGTCGCGCGTCTCGCGGACGTGCTGCGCGAGCAACGGGCCGCTCTGGCGGCGATCCCGCAGCAGCTCACCGGCGGTACGGCGGACAGCTTCCTGTCCCGGGTGCTGAACATCGGGCTGCCCGACCTGGCGCTGAACCGCCCGGTGACCGCCTCCGGGCAGATCTCGGCGGGCCGGGCGGCCGCCTACGCGGTGGACGGCGACGCGTCCACCCGCTGGGAGAGCCAGGCGTCCAACTCCCAGTGGCTTCGCATCGATCTGGGCGAACGCCGCACCATCGGCAGCGTGCGCCTGAACTGGGACGCCTCGTACCCGAAGTCGTACAGGGTCGAGGTGTCGGACGACGGTACGTCCTGGACGACCGTGTACGCCGCGGCGACCGTGGACGGCGGCGCGGACGAGTTGCGCGGCCTCGCCGCCGAAGGGCGCTACGTGCGCCTGAGCGGCGACGGCCGGTCGAACACGGGACGCGGCATCGCGCTGTGGGACGTCAGCGTCTACGAGCGCTGAGCCGCCGACCGGAACTCTGCGAGCGCCTCGTGGAATCCGGGGACCGTCTGCCGCACGCACCCGGGGTCGTCGTAGGTGATCCCGGGTGCGCAGAGGGAGGAGACGGCGAAGGACATCATGATGCGGTGGTCGCCGTGGGGTCTCGATCCCACGGAACTCCCAGTTCGCGCCGGGCCAGATCTCGATGACGACGTTTCACGCGGCACAACAAAGGACCAGAACCTGCGCGATCTGTGCCTGAAGCATCAGCTGTCCGCGCTGCTGGTCACACACAAGGACCAGGCACTGGTATTCGCCTGCCGAGTCATCGTGCTCACCGATGGCGCGTTCTCCCTCGACACCCTGCTTCAGCTGCCAAGACCGGGGCTCTGCGGACATCCTGGACACGCGCGCAAGGTTTGCTGGCCGAGCTGGGTGTCCGGGAGCACGACGACGAACCCGTGCGCCCGCTCCCTGCCCCGACCCGACCGGTGTCGATCACACCCCACAAGCCGCCTTTGCCGAAGTACAACCTGAGCGACCTTCGGCAAAGGCGCTTTCCCCTCTCGGGGGGTCATCTCCTCCATTCCCCTGAAAGGAATCGCGATGACATCACAGACGAGTTCCTCGATGAGGCGTGGCAGGGCGAGGGGCGCCGGCCGGGAACATGGTGAGGTACTGCGACGATTTCGTGGCCCTGTCGCCGACCAAGGAACGGGCTGAACAGGTCCGGGATTTGGCCGCAAAGGTTCTGGTACGGCTGGAATGCGATTCCATCCCTGCAAGTCCGGCATCGTTTGCCTCACTCGGGCTGAACAGGGCTTGATCTTCTCGGATTCCACCACCGGAAGGCGGAATCGTGGAAATGACGTGGCACGTTCTACTTGCGGCGTTGGCCCTCGGCCAGAGCGATGCGGGGGCTGCGGGGCAAAGTCCGCGCAGCGACTACACGTTGACCAGAAACTGACCCGGGAGAACCACATAGCTTCATCAGCCAGTGATATCGCTCGCCACGCTCCTGGCGTGACTACCGCGCCGTTGATGTTGCTTTTATGATCACGCCCGATCAGAGGATTTCGATAAGCGTGGGAAGTGTTGCCAAGCTCGCGGCATCGAGCGTCAGAGCGCTTGATGGCCAGCACGGGCTGCACCGCCCCGGAGGATTGCAATGTACCTCGATCTCCAGCACCTCCTTGACTCGCTGGCGACCAAGCTGTCACGCCCGGCGACCGTCGAGGACCGCCGGCAGCGACTGGTGGTCTACAGCCGGCACAGTGAGCTGCCCGACGCGGTCCGCCATGCTTCGATTCTGCAGCGCTGCGTATCAGCCGAGGTGCTGGCATGGCTGCGACGGTTCGAGCTCGCCAAGGCGCGACACCCGGTCCGCATTCCCCACAACGTCTCGCTCGGCATGCTGCCGCGGGTATGCATACCGATCCGGCACCACGACCTTCTCCTGGGATATCTGTGGCTCATCGACGCCGACGAGTCGATGAGCTCGGAGCAGATCGCGCTGGCCGAAACCGCCGCCCAAGGCTTCGCTCTCGCGCTCTATCGTGAAGTGCTGGCCGGCGAGCTCGCGTCAAACCGGGAAACAGAGGCGATCAGGAACCTGCTGCTTTGTGACAGCGATGTCCAGGCCTATGCGGCGCGCACCCTCGTCGACGGCGGGCACTTCGACCCCTCCCTCGGCGTCGTCGTGCTGGTGGCCCGGCCGGTGCTGACCCCCGACACCGAGCCGGACGACCAGGTGCGACTCGCCATCGAACATGCGCTCGTTAACACCCGCCACTGGCTGCCCGTAAGACACACCGCCCACCTTGTCTCTTACAGCGACGGGTTGCTCATCTTCGGTACGGAGGGGGAGGTCGACGAGCTAACGGTGAACCGCTGCGTGGCCCACCTCGACCACGCCCTGCAGACCGCGTTATCCGGACTCGAGCAGGTTTCGTCATCCGTAATCGGCGTCGGACAGCCACGGTCGGAGTTGGCGCAGGCACGTGGCTCCTATCTCGAGGCCGGCCAAGCCGCTCGTATCGCTGCTTTCATGCCCGACGTCAGCCGGATTGCCCGATGGTCCCAGCTCGGCATCTACCGGGTACTCGCGCAATTGTTCGGTCAAGACCTCGGTGAGCTTGAGCTTCATCCCGGGCTCGAGCGGCTCTTCAGCAATCCAGAGGCGCTGCCTCTGCTTCAGACGCTGGAGACCTACCTTGATCTCGCCGGGAACGTACTCGCGACCTCTGAACGCCTGAAGCTGCATCGTACGTCGTTGTACGACCGTATTAAGCGTTTTGAGCAGTTGACAGGCGCCAACCTCAAAGACGGCAATGAACGTCTCTGCCTGCACCTCGGACTGAAACTCGCGCGGTTCACCGGCCGCTACCGGCCTGCCGACTGAACCACAGCCTCACGTAGCTCTGAAGGCCGTTCCCGCTCAGCTCGGGCGAGGGGGTCACCTGCAACACCTTGCCTGCGCTGTGGACTTCCGCCACGTCGCTTCGCCAGCGAAACGGCTACGGTTCGACGTCATCAGCGGCAACAGTCAGTGTTTCTCCCGTTCCTCCCCCGCGTTGTGTCGCAGTGCCTCCGGCGCCGCCCAGGCCAAAGCCGTGTATCCGCCCGGTGAGTCGTCGAGGCCGGGAGGCGGCCGAGAAGGGTGACAGCCCCGCCATCGGATCGGTGGCGGGGCCGCTACTTGTCCGTGCGGGCCGGGGCCACGCCCGGCCCACACGGAGCGTCACATCAGGTGCAGGTGCGGTCGGGTTTGAGAGAGAAGTCGACCGTGGTCGCCTCGCCCTGCCTAATCCTGACCGATTGGGTCTTCGACGCCCAGCCGTCCTTGGCCGCGATCATCGTGAGCGGGTTGTTGCTGACGTCGAGCCAGAGCACGTACTTACCGTTCCGGTCGGTCCTCAGCGTGTAGCTCGCCGCCTTCGAGGTGATCTGCACGGTCGCTCCGGTCAGTGGCGCCGACGTGCCGGTGCAGCCGACCCCGGTGACCGTCCCGGTGATCTTTCCCCAGGTCTTGGGCGGGTTCACCGTGAGCGTCACCGGGGCCGACGGGATCGACCCGTACGGGGTCTTCGCGCTGACCGTGAGCTCCGCGGTGAACGTGCCCGGCTGGGTGATCTCGGCGATGTCCGCGTTGAAGCTCACGTTGACGTCAGCGCTGTCACCCGGCTGGATCGTCACCTCGGTCTTGTCCACCGAGAGCCAGGGGACTTCGCCGCACTGCTCATAGCCGGGCAGCAGCTCGGATTGCTTCACCGCGTCCCACCCTGCGGGGGATCCTCCGATCTTGTAGAAGCCGCAGGCGGAGCCGCTGCGGTAGAGAGCGTTGTTGGAGTTGGGCAGCGCCGTCCAGGTAGCGGAACCCGGGTCGTAGGCGAAGCCCTGGTTGGTGATCGCCATGGAGCCGTTGGTCACGCCGCCGGACACGAGGAGCTTGCCGTCTGCCGCCGAGTAGCCCATCCCCCACAGGTCGACCGGCAGATCGGCAACGGCGGCCCAGCTGCGGGACGACGGGTCGTAGCTGTAGGCGTGCTTGCTGTCGCCAATGTCCGTCGCCCCGCCCGCGCAGTACAGCTTGTTCGCGATGGCGCCGCAGCCGAGCCAGGAGATCGGCTCCGGATACGCCGTGCCCGAACTCCAGGAGTCCGACGCCGGGGCGTACACCTGCACGTCCGTCTTGCCACAGGTGTCATACGTGCAGCCGCCGACGATGTAGATCTTGCCGCCCAGCACGGTCACGGCGGCGCCGGCATACGGCTTCGGGGGCTCGGCGCCGGTGGACCAGGCCCCGGTCGCCGGGTCGTAGATCTCGGTCTTGGCCACCGGCCACCCGTACGTGTCCCAGCCGCCGAAGACGTAGAGCTTGCCCCCATAGGCAACCGCCTGCGGCGCCGAACGGGCGACGCTCAGGTTCGGCAGGGCACTCCACGCCTGGGCGCCTGGGTCGTAGACGTAGGCCTTGTTGTAAGTGGATTTGCCGTCGGTTCCGCCGACCGAGTAGACCTTGCCGCCGAGGGTCGCCGCGGCGTTGTCCATGACCGGTACGGGGTAGTCGGCCACCGTCGTCCACGGTGCCGCGTACGGCGTCGCGGAGGGCTTGGCGACCGCCGTCTGCGTGGTCTTGCCGGACCGGAATCGCAGGGGGCTGTAGTCTCCCTTCACCTTCTGCAGCGGAGCACCCTGCTGCGCCGCGGCGGGCTGGTAGCCGCCAGGCTGCTTACCGAGCTTGACGGTCACCGGGGCGGTTCCGGTGTTCTTCAAGGTCAGGGCGGAGCTGCCCTGGCCCTGCCAGTCGACGGTCTTGCTGACCTGGGCCGGGACCGCGATCCGGGGTGCGGGCAGGGCGAACGTGCCGTCCGATGCCTGGTGCGGGGCCACGTCGACGGTGATGTCCTGTGCGCTGTAGGAGTTCCCCGCCGTGGCGTTGAACCTGTTCTCCCCGCTGAGCGAGGAGAACATCCAGTAGAAGCCGTCGCCCAGCTTCGGGTCGTTCGGCGTCGCCGCCGAGGTCGTCTTCTCCGCGGGCTTGTCGACCGACGTCACCGTGGCACCGTTGATCCCGGCCCCGGTGTTCTTGTCGGTCACCTGGCCGAGGACCAGGCCGCCCGGCGCCGGGTCACACGTGCGGTCGCCGAGGAACACGTCGTCGACCTGCCACCACCACCCAAAGCCGGCGGTGAAGTGGAACCGTACCTGGACGTTGGCCTTGCCGGCGGCCTGGGACAGGTCCACGACCTCGGTCCGCGGCCCCCGAACGCTGTCGCTGGTGTGATGCCAGACGGTGGTCCAGGTCTGGCCGCCGTCGACGCTGAAATCGACGTCCCCGGTCAGGCTCGTGAAGCCGTAGTAGTCGGTGCGGAAGGTCAGGGCCGGGTGGGTTCGCTGGCTGAAGTCCATGACCGGGCTGATCAGCGAGCTGTCCTGCCCGCTTCCGGAACCGTATCGCGCGCTGTCGATGATGGCGAAGCCGCCGGACCCGCCGGTCTTGTTGCCGCGCCTGCCGGGGTCGTTGAACACCCAGGTCTGGCCGTTGCCGGCCTTGTCGTCGACGGTCCAGCCCGCCGGTGCGGTGGTGCCGTCGAACGACTCGGTGGTGCCGTCCGAGTGGAGGCCGTATCCGGCCGCGTTGCAGGTCTTCCAGTCGACCGGCGCGTTGACGTCATGCGTCACATCCGCCGAGCCCACCTGCACATCCTGAGAGTCCCGCTTGTAACCGGGATACAACGAGTCGACCTGCAGGGTGTAGGTGTCGGAGACAGGCACACTCAGGGTGTACTTCCCCGTCTTGGGGTCGGTGTAGGCGACCGCCGTCGGCTCGTCCTTGACCCGCACGGTCGCATACAGCGGCCAGCCGTGACCGGAACCGTCATGGACCGTGCCGGTGACGTTGACGCTCGGCTTCGCGGTCAGCGCGAAGTCCTCGGTCACCGTCTGCCCATCGGCGATGGTGACACCCGAAACGGTCTTGCCGGCGTACCCGAACTTGCTCGCGCTGACGTCATACGTTCCCGGTGGCGCAGTCAGGGTGTAGTGCCCCTGCCCGTCCGTCATCGCCGTGAGGTCACCCACGGTGATCTTGGCCGCCGCCAGCGGAGCGGTGCCGTCGGTGACGGTACCCGCGACAGTGCCGCGCGGCTCGGGACGGGACGGGACGTTCATCAGCAGGTTGGGGGAACCGGTGCCCGGGTCGGTCACCACTCCCGTGGTGGCTGAGGAGGTCAGCGCCTCTGCGACCTGCGATGGGGTGGCGGTGGGGTTGTCCGCCAGGTAGAGCGCGGCTGCTCCGGCCACGTGCGGGGACGCCATCGAGGTGCCGGAGATGGTGTTGGTGGCGGTGTCGCTGGTGTACCACGCCGACTTGATGGACGACCCGGGCGCGAAGATGTCCACCGTGCTGCCGTAGTTGGAGAAGTCGGAGCGGGCGTCGCCGCTGGTGGTGGAGCCGACGGTGAGGGCCTCGGTCACGCGGGCCGGGGACGAGTTGGCGGCATCGACGTTCTCGTTGCCCGCCGCCACGGCGTAGGTGACCCCGGAGGCTATGGAGTTGCGGACAGCGGTGTCCAGCGCCGGGTCGATACCGCCGCCGAGGCTCATGTTGGCCACCGCGGGCTTGACGGCGTTGCCGGTCACCCAGTCCACGCCCGCGATGACGCCGGAGGTGGTGCCGTTGCCGGCGTTGTCGAGCACGCGTACCGCGACGATCTTGGCATCCTTGGCCATACCGTACGACGAGCCCGCGACCGTGCCGGCGACGTGCGTGCCATGGCCGTTGCCGTCCGCGGCGATGTTGTCGCCGTCCACGGCGTCGTACCCGTAGCTGGCGCGGCCACCGAAGTCCTGGTGGCTGATGCGCACACCGGTGTCGATGATGTAGGCCGTGACTCCGCGGCCCGCCGTACCCGGGTAGGTGTAGCTCTTGTCGAGCGGCAGGGCTCGCTGGTCGACCCGGTCCAGCCCCCAGGAGGGCGGGTTGGGCTGAGTGCCGGTCGCCTTGACGGTCTGGTCCTGCACGACGGACTCCACGGCCGGGTCGGCGGCGAACCGCTTGGCCTGCTTCTCCGTCAGCTCGACAGCGTAGCCGTTGAGCGCCTTTTTGTAGGTCCTCTTGACCTTGGCACCGTACTTGGCGGCCAGCGCCTTGCCCTTGCGCGAGTCGGCGTCGGCTCCCTTGCCCAGGATCACGATGTACCGATCCTTGATAACACCGGGTGCGCCCGCGTTCTCGATCGTGCCTTCGGCCTGGCTCGCCGCCGACGCGGGCAGCGCCGGACCGACGCCAAGCACCAGGGCCGCGACAGTGACCGCGACCGCGCCCTTGAGGGTGCGCCGGGCACGTGACATGACCGTCGTGGTTGACGCAACCGGACCCGATCTGAGGCGGGTTGGTTGCGCAGAGGGGGGATGAGACATGTACAGCTCTCCTACGGGGTGCATGCAACCCCAAATCGTGAATTCTTCATCAGGCAGATATCGGCTCAGTCGCACTTCTTCAACCGCGACTCGTTTCCGCGGCCCAGCGTGCTGCAGTACGGACTGAAGTCCATGATCACGGGGAGCTCGAGGCCCCACTCGGTCTCTTTCGGCCGGATGATGCCGGCCGCGACCACACCGGGCTTTCCGTCGCCGCCATTGTCCAAGGCAGATTCCACGAGCGCGTGCTCACGAATCGCATCCTGACAGGAGAACACGGGCTGCATGAGGCCGTTTTCGACGATGAGGCCAGCAAGTGTCCGTGCCTGAGCAGCCGTCAACGACAGGAAATCGGACACTATGGCCGTCGCCGCTCCGAATACGATGACGAAACGTCAAGAACATGCTCACTACCGTGCTTCCAGAAAATGGATCACCCGGACGAGGACGGCACTTTCCAGCCTCAAGGCGGTGCTCGGGCAGACAAGAGGTTCAACAGGGCACGGTGCACGAGACTTTGTTCGCCCCCTCTGCCGGATTGACAGGTTCACGCAGAATTTACGGCCCGCGGCACAGCTCCGTCATCGGTTGAACGTCGGGATGATCCCAGCGCGAGCCCGACGAATGTCGAATCGTGCAGACGCCCGGCCGCTCGACATCCGCCCGAATATGCGAAAACACCTGGCCAGGACGGCTGCCCCCGACCAGGTGTGCCCAGCGACCTATGGCCCCGGCCAACTCGGCATAGCGCTCGCACAGGGGCGCCGGCGCGGCATCGACCCGGTCGATCAATGCCCGCGCGTCGGCGATCGTGGCCGGCCGCTCATCACCGATCAGCGGCCCCAGCATCGCCGCCTTGGGCCGCGCGTCCGCCACTGTGGCGGGCCCATGGCAGGCCCTGCCTCCTCCCCGAGGAGGCGGCCGAGAAGGGTCGCGGCCCCGCCAAAGGATGAGGGGCGGGGGCGCCCCCGAGGAGGGGGGGCCCGGACCACAATGGAATAGCGGGCGGGAGGGGGATAGAGGTGATGGGAAAC
>NZ_JBSFYR010000120.1:0-17912 GCF_053599875.1 Streptomyces sp. NPDC005151
TTCTGTCCTACCGGGGGCTCCGTTGCTGTGTCCGGCACTCGCCTGAGTCCTCATCAGAACGTGACGAACTACCCAGCGTCACCAAGGGTGAAATCAACCCAAACCAACCACGGCGAGCTCCTGACCAGCAGGGTTCTGCTAATTCACCGGCATTGACCCGACCAGGAACTCTGTTCGACCCTCACGCTCCAAGACCGGTTGAGAAACGGCTTCTGACATCACGATGCCGAACGACCACCGACAAAGACCCGCAGATCATCAAGACCGCACGACGATGCCGTTGGCGCGCGCGACAAACTCACCCTCGCGGATGCTCGTCGCCGCGTCCAGCCGCTCCTGGAACTCCTGATAGCCCTCAACCGGTTCCTCCGTCCACTTCGAATGCCACTCGGTGGCGCGCTTTCAGGGATCCTCGTCGGCTCGGTCTTCGGGGGACCGCTCTTCGAGAACTCCGACGAGGGCCGAGGCGACGAGGGCGACGGCGCGGTCGTCGTCGTGGGCCAGTTGGCGCACGACCTCCTGCACGGTGGTTCCCGCGAGCTCGACCAGCGCCTGGGTGAGGCGGATCCGCGTCACGGATTCCGCAGTGGGCGCGGCGAGTTCATCGACCAGAGCGGTCGTGATCCAGTCCGCGCACCCGGGGTCCTGGGACAGCGTTCCCAGAACCTCCGCCGCGTCCACGTCGTTGGGGCCCTCGACCACCATGCCGACGAGTGTGGGTACAGCCGCGGCCACGCCATGCCTGCCCAGAGCCAGAGCGGCGTGCCTGCGCACCGTCGTGTCCGGGTCCCCGAGGGCGTCCGCGAGCACCGCGGTCGCACCCGAGGCCTCGGCCATCCCGGCGATCGCCAGCACCGCGCGTCGCCGGATGTCGACATCCTCCGAGTGCACGCCGGCGGCCAGTGCCGCCACGCCGTCGCCGCCCGATCGGGCGAGCGCCCATTGCAGGGCGCCCGCGACGTTGGGGTCGGATTCGGCCAGGATCGCCCCGGCCAGCAGCTCGGCGGGAACCGGCACACCCTCCGGCCGGGCCAGGACGGCCTGCTGCCTGCGCGCGGCACTGGTCGAGTTGAGGCCCTGCATGAGTTCGACGATGCGCAGGACGTCCTGCCAGCCGGTGGGCGCCGACGCATCGACAGCGCGGAGCCGCTCCAGCAGCTCCCGTTCCCGCTCCAAGCGGTCTTCCGTCCACCGGATGAGGTCGCTGACCAGGGCGGACGGCGTGAAGGCCGGGTCCTCCAGCGCGCGCCCGATCTGCTTGAGCGAGAGCCCGAGGGACCGCAGGCTCTCCACGTGGAAGATCCTGCGGACGTCCTCGGCGGAGTACTCGCGGTAGCCGCCGGCGGTGCGACCGGTCGGTCGCACCAACCCGAGGGCATCGTAGTGCCGGAGCATCCGGGTACTCACCCCGGAGTGACGGGCCACATCGCCGATCAGCAATCCGCAGCCTTCGCGGCCTTGGCAGCTTCCGTCGACTCGGTCGTCTCCGTGGGCTCGGCGGTCTCGGTGCCTGCCGACGCAGCCGCGGCGGCAGCAGCTCGTTCCGGGCCGAGTGTGACCACGCGCTTCGCCTCTTCGATGGCCGCGTCGAAACCGGTCTCCGGGTTCTGCCGGAGCAGTTCGGTGGCACGGGCGTGCGTGGCCGCCGCCGGGTCGGGATTCTCCGTGGCCTTCTCCAGGGCGGGCTTGATCACGTTGCCGAGGTCGACGAAGGCCCGGCTCAGGCTCAGCTGCACGCTGCGGTCGCCGCGGCCGAGCTGCAGAACCAGTTCATCGACCAGGTCCTTCTCCTCGTCCTCGGGCACGAGGACGACCGCGACGCGCCACGCGGTCCGCGCGACCTCGTCGTCGGCGTCGCGCAGCATGCCGCGGGTGATCCAGGCCCACGTGCTCTTGTCGCCGATCTTGGAGAGCGTGTGCAGCGCCTGGCTGCGGGCCTGGGTGCGCTCGGAGTCGAGCTCCCGGCGGATCCGGGGCAGGGTGATCTCCGGCGACAGGCGGAGCAGCGCCCAGGACAGCATGTCGCGTACGAAGAAGTCCGGCTCGACCGCGCACCGCTCGACGAGCGTCTCCAGGAACACGGGGTCGGCGTTCGAGCCGACCGCCAGGGCCGCTTGCAGCCGGACCGACGAGTCCTCAGCGCCCAGGGCCTTAACCATGCGGGCGTTCTGCGGGGTTACGTTGGTCGTGTTGATCGGGACCACCTCCTGCACACAAGTGGAAACCCTGTCACCGTGTCAAGGTCAAGCCCGTACCCGGCGAATCGGGAAATCCGCCGGCACGAACTCCGCCCAAGCGCACCAAGGACGGTGGTTGACCGTACCGGGCAGATCGCGGTCGACGGCGAGACGGATCCGGTGACCGTGAAGCTGGGGGTATGGGTCTCCAACACCAAGACCCGCCGCGACAAGCTCACCGCGGAGCAGCTGGACGTGTTGCGAGAGCTGGGCATGGAGTGGGCGTAGCCGCCCTGTCATCGGCGTTCTCCTCGGGCTCTCATAGCCGACGCCAGCTGGTGCTGTCTCGTGAAGGCCGGAACCGGCGGTCAAGGGTGGGCAGCGTGGGAGAACTGACGCTATGGGCCGCAGGATGCCGGCCCTGTCGGCTGGCCGCTTGGGGAGGCGGACGTGGGGCAGATCGAGCAAGGGCTGGAGCACGCGTTGCGCACCCGGCCCGTTCCCTCAAGCACCGAGGCCCGTCTGCGGTTTCTGCTGGCGACACACCGGCATTCCACCCGGAGGGTGGCCGCCGTGCTGGGGGTGTCTCAACGCACCGTGCAGCGGTGGGTGACAAGGAAGCCCGGAGCGCGGCGCCCGCCGGGCCCGCTGCAGGTGGGGGCGATCGAGGAAGCCGTCCTGGCCCGGTGGCAGCCCCGGATACGGGCCCGCCGGCGGGCCCAAGCCGAAGCGGAGGGCTTCGTCTTCCACACCAGAGCGCGATTCGGGTTCGCCGCACCGGCAGGAACCTCGGACGATCCGCGGGTGCGGTGGATCACCCAGTACCTGCCGGGAGAAGTCGCCCGGGAGCTGTTCGCCGCCCGGGACGCCGGCGCGGGTGAGCAGCAGCAGCTGGTGATCCTGGCCCGCGCGCTGGGACACGCCTACTTCCGCGACGGGGGCCGCCGCGCCCACGGCCTGCACATCGCCTTCAGCGACCTCGAGTTCGCCGACTTCTCGATCGGATGAGCCTGCCCTTTCGATCGGACACATGGCCGATCGGACGCGTCAGGGCGTTCAGCGCCGCAAGGGCCTGGCGCGCACGGCCAGCATCGCTTCGTACCTCTTGGCCTCCTGCCGCTCGCGCCAGTCCCACTCCACACGGCCGGCCGGGCCTTGGCGGCGGGCCGCGGGCGGCTGTGGCGGGCGCAGCCTGGCCGCCTCCGCCACGCGCAGCAGGTGCGCACGGTTGCCTGGCGCAGCGAGCAGTTCCTGGTCCTGGCCGGATACGAGTCGCGCGAAGCAGGCCGCGGCCCGCAGGAAGACGCCCGCCCAGGGCGGTACGGGGTAGGCGGCGCAGCCGTCGGTGTAGCAGGCGCGGTCGTGCAGGGCGAGCGTGGCCGCGGCGTCGTCGTAGTCGCGGGGGCGTGCGGTAGCGAGTTGCTGAAGGGACGCGCCGGTGAACAGTGCGGCGGCAACGGTCGCGGCCAGGCGAGGGTGCGCGGTCGCCCCGTGAAGCCGATGGGCGACTCGCTGGGCGGTGTGTGGGGTGAGAGCCGCGGGCGGCGGACGGTGCCGCCAGACGATCGGCGGCGGCGTGCACGGGGCGGTGCAGGGGGTAGGGCTGTCGTAGGAGACGAGGCGGTCCAGTGCAGGCAGGGTGAGCCATCGGCTGGCCGGCCGGGCCGGTTGGTCTGCAGGCAGAGGTTCGGCGGCGGTCGTGCCGTAGTAGTGGCGGCGGGCGGCCTGGAAGTCGGTGGTGATGGTGTGGTCGGCCGTCTGCAGGGCCTGGTGCAGGGCGGCGGGCAGGTGGGGGCGGTGACAGACCAGGGTCAGGTGGATCCCGGTGAGTTCGTGCAGTTTCAGGAGGCGCATCGCGCGTCGGGCGGTGAGGCGGTGCGCGCGCAGGACGGTCAGCCGAGTGACGGGAAGGGCAGTGATCCAGGCGGTGGCAGCTTCCCAGGCAGGCTGACGACCGCTGGGGAAGCGGCCTGGGAGCAGGGGCGGTTTGCCCAGGGCTGCGAGAAGGTCGTGGGCGAGGCCGGTTTCGCTGGTGGTTCCCGGGCCGGGGTGCAGGGTGATCCGGCCGGATGGCGGATGGTGGGCGGCCAGGGCAGTGTGCGTGTGGATCACATCGTCGCCTGGGTCGATGACCACGGTGACGGACGGCGGTGGCATGGCGGGCAGCATGAGGGTCAGGCGAGGCGGCTGAAGGCCCAGCGCAGCAGCTCCTGGTCCACGCGGAGGCGGCCGGTACGGGCCAGGGCGGTGCGAGTGTGGGCGGTCAGCTGGGCCCAGGCGCGGAAGTTGCCGTGCGCGGCGTGGCTGTCGGCGAAGGCGATGTCGTCGGGGTCGGCGTCGGCCCAGACCGGATGGAACAGCGGGATGGCCTCGAGGACCTCGCTGGGGGTGAGGCGGGTGAAGTGCTACCAGATGAAGATGCGGGAAGACAGCATCGGTTCGCGGCGCAGCACGGTGTGGCAGCCCTCGCCGCCGACGAAGATGATCGCGAGCTGGGTGGCGGGCTCGTCCCACAGGTAGCGGAAGTATTCGAACGCCTCCCCGTTGAGCCACTGGGCCTCGTCCACGAGGAAGGTGCGGGGGCGTTCGGCCAGGGCGGTTTTCAGCAGGCGGTCGAACTCGCTGGGATGGCGCGGTGGCTCGCCGGCCAGGTCGAGCGCGGTGAACAGTTCGTAGCGCACCGCGCGGGCCGTGGGCCGGGCACGGAAGGTGATCTTGCGGACGTCCTCGCCAAGTTCGAGTTCGCGCAGGCAGGTGTTGACGGCGAGGGTCTTGCCGAAGCCGGCACCACCGTCGATACACATCATCGCCCTCGCCGCGACCGTGTCGCCGATGTTCTCCCGCGCGGTAAGCAGGGCGCGGGTGGTGACCACGGACGCATCGGGCAGGTCGACGTACTGGTAGGTGGCCGCGGTCACGAGTCGTCTCCGTCTTCAGCGGTCGGTCCGGACGGGCCGTCGGGGGCAGGTTCGGACGGGATGGGAGCACGCTGGCTGGGCGTCGTGCGGGCGGCCAGGGAGGGCGGGGTGCGCCAGTGGGCCGGGGGCGCGGCGGGCGGGATGAGGTCCGGCAGCGCCAGATCCGACAGGTCGGTATCGGTGGCCTGGGTGAGTTCGGCCTCGGCCTGCGCGGTGGTCAGCGCGCCGAGCCGCTGGGGGGCCTCGGGCTGGTTCACGGCGGCGTAGCGCTCGCGCTGGGAAGCCTCCAAGTCCTTCTTCAGGCGGCGGGCGCGGGCAGCCCGCGCCCGCCGTACCGCACTCATCTGTTCGCCGGTGGCCTGATCGGCCAGGTCCGCGGGACCGAGGTAGCGGCCGGTGGCCGCGTGGTAGACCTCGATCCGGTGATCATGGTGGGGCATGAAACGGACCCGGACCTGGATCCCGGCCTGGCCGGTCATCCACGCCCCCACATAGTCGCGTTTCCGGAAGCGGACTCCGCGGGTGGTCAGCGTGCGGGTACCGGCGTCTTCCAGAGTGAACGTCCACAGATCCGCGGCCGGCACGTCCCGCAGCGGGGTGGGATCGTCCTGCCACGCCTCAAGCGGAGTCCTGCCCCGCAACGGCGCGGGGCGGTGCTCGGTGTTCCACCACAGCGTCCAAGCCAGCAACCGGGCGGTGAAGTCCTCAAAACTGAGCAGCACCTCGTCCTTCGGGCGAGAGGAGCGCTTACCGGGGCGCGGCTGACGGGCATAGCCGGGGAGCGCGGCCAGGAACATGCTCTCCACCGCCCGGTTCAAGCCCTCCACGGTGCCCTTCAGATGGGGGGTGTAGGCGGGCAGGTCCTCCACCGTCACGTCCAGGAGATCGAACGCGGCCGTCACCGTCCTGGACAAGAAGTCCTTGCCCCGGTCCACCCGTACCTTCTCCGGCAGGCCGCCGAACGGGCCGTAGGGGTCCTCGCGCAGGACTGCGGAACGCAGCGCGGCCAGCACCGACTCCCGCGACGGATCCCCCGGCGTGATGGCCACCCCTGTGATCGCGTTCGTCGCGCAGTCGGTAAACCACGTGATCCACGGCCTGCGGGCCGTGCCGTCGACGTCGACCAGCAGCGGGGCCTGCACGTGGTCGGTCTCCCACACCTGGTTCCGCCAGCCCCGCGGCCGGGCCAGGAACACATCGTGCCTGCGTGCCGCCCGTTCCCCTCCCGCGAGCCCGGCCCGCTCCCCCGGCGTCAGATCACGGCGGATCGCCCGGTGCAGCGTCGTCAGCGACGGTGCGTCCGCAGGAGGAGACTGCCGAGCAGCGCGGAGGACCAGTTCGCGATGGACCGCCCGCACGTTCCCCTTCCACAACCCCAGCAGCCCACGGACTTCAGGCGTGATCTTGAACCTCGCACCGGCCCGGGAACGGGCACCAAGACCGACAGCTGCGGCCTCATCGCTTTCAGCGGCGGCGGCCAGCCACCGCCACACCGTGCGCTCCGACACTCCCAGCGCGTCCGCAGCCACCCGTACATGGCCTGCTGTCAGCTTTCCCCCCGCCCGCAGTGCAAGCAGCCGCCGCACCGCCGGGCCACGCAGTGCCGTCCTCGATGCCGCAGGCAATCCGCCGCCTGCGCGGACGGCGCCACCGTCCTCCATGTCAGCTCCCCTCGCGCGGTGGGACGTCGTGTGCGTGCCGGGTGCATGCGATGGCCCTCCCGGCCCTTGCAGGAGCGCTTGGTTCACAGCGGCGGCACGACCCGCTGGAACAGCCGCCCCAGCAAAGCCCCGTCTGCGGCCGCGTCAGGGCGAGGTCAGCCAGTGCCTGCCGCGTTAGCCGCTCCTCCCGCCCCCGCCGCCCCACCACCCGATCCGGCAGGACCCTGCCGGCCTCCACATCCCGGCGGACCACCCGGCACAACGACGCAAGCGACGGCACCTCTCCCCCGGCATCCTTCAGATGCCGGTGCAGCACCGACACGTTCCCGCCCGCCTGCGCCAGCACCTCCCACGCCTGGTCGGACAACGCGCCCGCGGCCTGCGCTCCACACGGCCCTCCGTCCGCGCCGCCTCCAGCCAGCGCCACATCGTGCGCACATTCACCCCACCGACCTGGGCGCCCGCACGCACGTGCGCCGTAGTCAACGCCCCGGCCGCCGCATCGAGCTCCAGCAGCCGCGCAACCAGCACCGGCCTGGACACCCTCAACCCCGCCGTGACCTCACCCCATACGCCCGACTCCCCCACCGAATAGCCTTCCACCGCGGACACCAACACCCACCACGGTGCAGCCGCGCAGCCACCACAGGATCAGAAGTGCCGTTTCCATGACAGTGGAACAGGACGGGGTGTACCGCCCCATGACAGCCGCGCCCGCCGCATACACCACCCCGTGTCAGTGACCTGATCCCCCCAACACGCCGCCATCAGCACAAACATACCAATTCTGACATGCCGTCACTGACACCAGTCCACTGACACCAAACCAGCACATCGCACCTCGACCTCGCGGAAGCTGAGCGGGAAGCGGAAGTACAGCCACACGCAGTGGGAGATGATCTCCACCGGGTACCGGTGGCCCTTGTACGACGGCGACGCGGACGACACGAGCGAACCCCTCCCCGGCACGACCAACCACAAGATCATCCCACGCCGGCCAGCCAACGTGACAATGCCGCAAACGCTTCTCGTCGAAGATCCTCGCGCCGTGGTGCCGCAAGTCCCCGAAGATCAGCGAGGTCCTGCCCCTGCTCTACCTCCACGGACTGTCCTCCGGGGATTTCGTGCCCGCGATGGAGCAGTTCCTGGGCTCCTCGGCCGGCCTCTCGCCGTCGACGGTGACCCGGCTGACGAAGCAGTGGGCCGAAGACCACACCGCCTTTCAGGCCCGCGACCTGTCGGATTCCGACTACGTCTACGTGTGGGCCGACGGCGTCCACCCCAAGGTCCGCCTCGGCCAGGCCCACTCCTGCGTCCTGGTCCTCATGGGCGTGCGCCCCGACGGCCGCAAGGAACTCATCGCGCTGGCCGAGGGGCTGCGTGAATCGACCGAGTCGTGGGCGGATCTGCTGCGTGACTGCCGCCGGCGCGGCATGCGTGACCCCGAACTCGTCGTCGGCGACGGTGCGATGGGCCTGTGGAGGGCCCTCGCGGAGGTGTTTCCGCAGGCCAGACACCAGAGGTGCTGGGTTCACAAGGTCCGCAACGTCATGAACGCGCTACCGAAGTCGGCTCAGCCCGGCGCGAAGAAGGCCCTGCAGGAGATCTACAACGCCGAGGACCGAGACCACGCCGAGAAGGCGATCAAAGACTTCGAGCGCACCTACGGCGCGAAGTGGCCGAAAGCGGCCAAGAAGGTCACCGCGAGGCCGACGAGCTCCTCGCGTTCTACGACTTCCCCGCCGAGCACTGGGTGCACCTGCGCACGACCAATCCCATCGAGTCCACCTTCAGCACCGTGAAGTTGAGGACCAAGGTCACCCGCGGCGTTGGCAGCCCGGCCGCGGCACTGGCGATGGTGTTCAAACTCGTCGAGTCCGCCCAGGCCCGCTGGCGCGCGATCACCGCACCCCACCTCGTCGCCCTCGTCCGCAAAGGCGCCCGGTTCGAGAGCGGCGTCCTAATCGAGCGCCAGGAGGGCACCGCCGCCTGACGTCACGCGACCGTCGGCGATTACACGGTCAAACCCGCGACAAGAACGTGATCACGAGGCAAGCTACCTGAATGAGATCTCGAACTGGTGGCATGTGGTGGGGAACGACGATCGAGGCGCCCGACCCTGGTAGCTTGGCGAAGTTTTACGCCGAACTCCTCGGTTGGCACATCGGACACGAGGAGCCGGGAACGGCCATCGTCGCCGCCTCCCCGCAAGGACCGTTCTTCGTGTTCCAGCAGGCGGACGGCTATCGGGCCCCGGTGTGGCCACCGGCCGAGGGGGAACAGCGTCCGATGATGCACTTCGACTTCCAGGTCGACGATCTGGACTCGGCGGTCGCCGAGGCAGTCGCCTTGGGCGCTACCGCCGCGGAGTTCCAGCCGCAGGAGAACGTTCGAGTGCTGTTCGACCCCGCCGGACACCCCTTCTGCCTGTGCTTCGACAAGGCATGACCGGCCAGGTCTGACGCGGATCAGAACCGGACGGTGGAGATGGGGAACGTCTGGGGTCGGATCACGCGTCACTCGATCCACAACTCTTGACGGCATTGTCACGTTGGCTGGCCGGCGTGGGATGATCTTGTGGTTGGTCGTGCCGGGGAGGGGTTCGCTCGTGTCGTCCGCGTCGCCGTCGTACAAGGGCCACCGGTACCCGGTGGAGACCATCTCCCACTGCGTGTGGCTGTACTTCAGCTTCCCGCTCAGCTTCCGCGAGGTCGAGGAGCTGATGCTCGAGCGCGGCGTGCTCGTCTCCCACGAGACCGTCCGCCGCTGGTGCGCGAAGTTCGGGCAGGCCTACGCCAACGGCCTGCGCCGCCGACGTGTGCGGCCGGGCGACAAGTGGCACCTGGACGAGGTCTTCGTGAAGATCAACGGCGAACTGAAGTACCTGTGGCGGGCCGTCGACGCCGACGGCAACGTGCTCGACATCCTGGTCCAGGGCCGAAGGGACAAGGCCGCGGCCCGGCGCTTCTTCCGCACACTGCTCAAGAAGACCTGCTCGGTGCCGCGGGTAATCGTCACCGGCAAGCTCCGCTCCTACGGCGCGGCTCACCGCGAGGTCATGTCCTCCGTGGAACACCGCTCCCACAAGGGCCTGAACAACCGGGCCGAGAACTCCCATCAGCCCACCCGCCAGCGCGAACGCGCCATGAAAGGCTTCCGCTCCGTCGGCGGAGCCCAGCAGTTCCTGGCCGCGTTCAGCGGCATCTCACCCCACTTCAGGCCCCGCCGCCACCTGATGACCGCCACCGAATACCGCACCGAGATGACCACCCGCTTCGCCATCTGGGACCAGATCACCGGCGCCACCGCCCTGCCCACCGCAGCGTGACCCAGGCCCCCGCCCGACCCCTCCACGCCCTGACGCGCCCTCAATCGATCAACACCCCACCAACGTGACAACGCCCCCGGCGCGCTTTTGGTGACGGGTTGTGCATGCATTCGGGGTTAGGGGGCAGGTGCTCACGGCTCCGCGAGTGGCACGTGTGTGACGCAGGGGCATCGAACAGGAACGGAAGGCGACACCGAGCATGGCTGGACAGCAGGCAGCACAGACCATCCACGTGGGCGGCGAGTGGCGCGAGGCGCTCTCCGGCGCGACGCGCGAGATCCTCGACCCCGCCGACGCCAAGCCGTTCGCCGTGGTTGCGGAGGGTGATGAGAAGGACACGGATCTCGCGGTCGCGGCGGCCCGCCGCGCCTTTGACGAGGGCCCCTGGCCGCACACCCCCGTGGCCGAGCGCGCCGCCCTGCTGCGCCGTGTCGCCGACCTCCTCGTCCGCGACCGCGAGGAGCTCGGGCTGCTCGAAAGCCGGGACGCGGGCAAGACCCTGGAGGAGGGGCGCGTCGACATCGACTGCGTCGCCGACGCCTTCCGCTACTTCGCCGACCTCGTGGTGGGGGAGGGCGGCGGGCGCGTGGTGGACGCGGGGTCGTCCGACGTCCACAGCGTCGTCGTGCACGAGCCTGTCGGCGTCTGCGTGCTGATCACGCCCTGGAACTATCCTCTCCTGCAAGCCAGTTGGAAGATCGCGCCGGCGCTCGCCGCGGGCAACACCTTCGTCGTCAAGCCGAGCGAGATCACGCCGCTGACGACCGTCGCCCTGCTCGGCCTGCTGGCCGAGGCCGGGCTCCCCGCCGGTGTCGCGGGCATCGTCACCGGTCCCGGACACACGGTCGGCGCCCGACTCGCCGAGCACCCCGACGTCGACCTCATCTCTTTCACCGGCGGTCTCGTCAGCGGCACGAAGGTAGCACGCGCCGCCGCCGTGACGGTCAAGAAGGTCGCGCTCGAACTCGGCGGCAAGAACCCCAACGTCGTCTTCGCCGACGCCTGCGCCACCGAGGAGGGCTTCGACACCGCCGTCGATCAGGCTCTCAACGCCGCCTTCATCCACAGTGGCCAGGTGTGCTCGGCCGGATCACGGCTCATCGTCGAGGAGTCCGTACGCGAACGCTTCGTCGCCGAACTCGCCCGCAGGGCGAGCGCCATCCGGCTCGGCCGTGGCACCGAGGACGGCGTCGAGTGCGGTCCGCTCGTCTCCGAGCAGCAGCGCGAGAAGACCGAGGCGTACGTCGCCTCCGCGCTGGCCGAGGGTGCGGTGTTGCGGGCCGGCGGCAAGCGGCCCGAGCCGTCCGGCGTCCGGCCGGCCACCGGGTACTTCTACGAGCCGACCGTCCTCGACCAGTGCCACCGCGAGATGCGCGTCGTCCGCGAGGAGGTCTTCGGGCCCGTCCTGACCGTGGAGACCTTCTCCACCGAGGACGAGGCCGTCGCCCTCGCCAACGACACCGAGTACGGTCTCGCGGGCGCCGTCTGGACCGCTGACGCCGGCCGCGCCCGCCGCGTCGCGGGCCGACTGCGCCACGGAACCGTCTGGATCAACGACTTCCACCCCTATCTCCCGCAGGCCGAGTGGGGCGGGTTCGGCAAGAGCGGCGTCGGGCGTGAACTCGGCCCGGCAGGGCTCGCCGAATACCGCGAGACCAAGCACGTCTACCAGAACCTCGCCCCCGCGCCCGTCCGTTGGTTCGCCGGCTGACCCCGAAGACGTAGACCACCGTCCCCGAAGGGCCCGGCCCCGGACTCTTCGTTCCCCCCGAACCTCCCACCGCACAAGGCACCTTGGAGCACCAATTCATGTCCCAGCACGAGAACACGTACGACTACGTCGTCGTCGGCGGAGGCACGGCGGGCTCCGTGATCGCATCCCGCCTCACCGAGAACCCCGACGTCACCGTCGCCGTCATCGAGGGCGGCCCCAGCGACGTCGGCCGCGAGGACGTCCTCACCCTGCGGCGCTGGATGGGCCTGCTCGGCGGGGAACTCGACTACGACTACCCGACCACCGAGCAGCCGCGCGGCAACTCGCACATCCGGCACAGCCGCGCGCGGGTGCTCGGCGGCTGCTCGTCGCACAACACGCTGATCGCGTTCAAGCCGCTGCCGTCCGACTGGGACGAGTGGGAGGCGGCCGGAGCCAAGGGCTGGGGCGCGGTGCCGATGGAGGCGTACTACGCGCGGCTCCTCAACAACATCGTGCCGGTCGACGAGAAGGACCGGAACGCGATCGCGAGGGACTTCGTGGACGCCGCGCAGTCCGCGCTCGACGTGCCGCGCGTCGAGGGCTTCAACCAGCAGCCGTTCACCGAGGGCGTCGGCTTCTTCGACCTGGCGTACCACCCGGAGAACAACAAGCGGTCGAGTGCCTCGGTGGCGTACCTGCACCCGGTGATGGACGAGCGCCCCAACCTGACGCTGCTGCTGGAGACCTGGGCACACAAGCTGGAACTGGACGGAACGCGGGTCACGGGCGTCCACGTCCGCACGAAGGACGGCGACGAGGTCCTCGTCCGGGCCAAGAACGAGGTCCTGCTGTGCGCGGGCGCCGTCGACTCGCCGCGTCTGCTGCTGCACTCCGGCATCGGACCAGCCGGTGACCTGGAGGCGCTGGACATTCCCGTCGCACACGATCTGCCGGGCGTGGGCCAGAACCTGCTCGACCACCCCGAGTCTGTGATCGTCTGGGAGACGAACGGGCCGATCCCGGACAACTCGGCGATGGACTCCGACGCGGGCCTGTTCGTGCGCCGCGACCCCGAACAGCAGGGACCCGACCTGATGTTCCACTTCTACCAGATCCCCTTCACGGACAACCCGGAGCGCCTCGGCTACGAACGCCCCGCGCACGGCGTCTCGATGACCCCCAACATCCCCAAGCCGCGCAGCCGCGGCCGTCTCTACCTGACCAGCGCCGACCCGGCCGTCAAGCCAGCCCTCGACTTCCGGTACTTCACGGACGAGGACGACTACGACGGCCGTACCCTCGTCGACGGCATCAAGATCGCCCGCGAGATCGCCAAGGCCGAGCCGCTCGCCGGCTGGCTCAAGCGCGAGGTGTGCCCCGGCCCCGACGTCACCGACGACGAGGAGCTCAGCGCGTACGCACGCCAGGTCGCGCACACCGTGTACCACCCGGCCGGCACATGCCGGATGGGTGCCGTCGACGACGAACAGGCGGTCGTGGCACCAGACTTGAGGATTCGAGGACTCGACGGGATCCGTGTCGCCGATGCGTCCGTCTTCCCGACGATGCCCGCCGTGAACCCGATGATCGGGGTCCTGATGGTCGGTGAGAAGTGCGCGGAGCTGCTGGATGCGGCTTCCGTTGAGAGGAGACAGGCCTGATGAGCGACATACACATGCCCGAGAACCCGGGTCTCGGCAAGGAAACCGAGCCGTCGGACGCGGCGGAGCGGCCCCCTGTCTTCGGCGTGCGGAACCTGTGGAAGGTCTTCGGCCCGAAGGCCGACCGAGTCCCGGGGAACCCGGAACTCGCCGAGTTGTCGCAGACCGAACTGCGCGCTCGCACCGGATGTACCGCGGCCGTGCGGGACGTCTCGTTCGACGTGCGCAAGGGCGAGGTCTTCGTCGTCATGGGCCTGTCGGGATCCGGCAAGTCGACCCTGGTGCGCTGCCTGACCCGGCTCATCGAGCCGACCTCGGGCGCCCTGGAGATCGACGGCGAGGATGTCCTCGCCATGGACAAGAACCGGCTGCGCGAACTGCGTCGGCACCGAGCCGCCATGGTCTTCCAGCACTTCGGGCTGCTGCCGCACCGCTCCGTGCTCGACAACGTCGCCTACGGCCTGGAGATCCAGGGCATGGGCAAGACCGAACGGCGCGCGAAGGCGGCCGAGATGGTTGCCAAGGTCGGGCTCGAAGGACTGGAGCAGCGCAAGCCGGTCCAGCTGTCCGGCGGCCAGCAGCAGCGCGTCGGCCTGGCCCGCGCACTCGCCGCCGACCCCGAGGTGCTGCTCTTCGACGAGCCGTTCAGCGCGCTCGACCCGCTGATCCGGCGGGACATGCAGGAGGAGGTCATCCGCCTGCACAGCGAGGACGGCCGCACCATGGTCTTCATCACCCACGACCTCAGTGAGGCGCTGCGGGTGGGCGACCGGATCGCCCTGATGCGCGACGGCCGAATCGTGCAGCTCGGCACCCCGGAGGAGATCGTCGGCTCGCCCGCCGACGACTATGTGCGCGACTTCGTGCGCGACGTGCCGCGCGAGCAGGTCATCACCGTACGTACGGCCATGCGCGCCGGGGACTGCGGGGGCCCCGGACACCCCGGCGGCCTGGCCCCCGAGACGGTTGTCTCGTCCGCCATCGAGACCGTCGCCCGTACCGGTGCTGCCGCCTGTGTCGTGGAGGACGGCCGCTGCCTGGGTGTCGTCGACCACCACGGTCTGCTGCGGGTTGTCGCCGGCCTCGACCGAGAGGAGGTCGCCGCGTGACGCGCATCCCGAACACACTCCGCCTCCCGCGTGTGTGCCCGTACATACGGGGGTGGGCCGTATGAGCGCCGTCGTCACCCCCGCCCCGCCGCCCACACCCACCGAGCCGTCGGAGAAGTCCCGTCCGCTCGCGGTCCTGTCCCTGTCCCTGATCCAGCACCGCCGGGTCCGCAGGTTCCTGCCGCTCGGCATCGCCGCGGTGGTCCTGGTTCCGTTGTTCGCCGCCCTGTGGGGCAGCGGCAGCTGGCCGTCGGCACTGACCGTCGACGTCTCCGCCCCCCTCGACAACGCCTACGACTGGGTCGTCGAGAACCGCGACACCAGCCCGGTCTTCCTCTACTTCCTGCTGCACCTGAGCAACTGGGCCCAGTCATCCGTGGACTCGGTGACCGGCTTCCTGGAGAACCTCGGCTGGTTCGGGGTCACCGCGGGTGCGGTACTGCTGTCGTGGCGGGTCGGCGGCCTGGGCCGGCGCGGCCTGAGGACGGCGGCCACCGCGCTCTGCGCCTTCGTGGTCTGCGGGCTTCTCGACATGTGGGAAGCCACCATGGAGACGCTCGCGCTCATGACGGTCGCGGTCGTCGTGTCCGCGGCGATCGGCGCGCTGCTCGGACTCGGCGCCGGCCTCTCGGACCGCTTCGAGCGCATTCTGCGCCCGGTCCTGGACACCATGCAGATCATGCCGGCGTTCGCCTACCTGCTGCCTCTGGTGCTGATCTTCGACATCGGTGTGCCGTCCGCACTGATCGCGACGGTCATCTACGCGGCCCCGCCGATGGCCCGGCTCACCGCGCTCGGCCTGCGCGGAGCCGATCCCTCCGTGATGGAGGCGTCCGCGTCGCTGGGCGCGAGCCCGGTGCAGCGCCTGCTGACCGCTCGGCTGCCGCTGGCCCGCAAGGAGATCCTGCTCGGCCTGAACCAGACGATCATGATGGCGCTGTCGATGGTCACCATTGCCTCGGTGATCGGTGCGGGAGGCCTCGGTGAAGAGGTGTTCCGGGCCCTGTCGACCGTCGACGTCGGCGCGGCACTGGCGGCGGGCATCCCGATCGTGCTCCTCGCCGTCTGGCTGGACCGTACGACGGCGGCCGCGGGCAACCGCATGGGCGACGGCGCCGTGCACACCGGGTTCGCGTGGCTGCACGGCTGGCGGGCCTGGACCCTGGTGGCCGCGGTGATGGCCGCGCTGGCCGGGGTCGGCAAGGCCCTGCTGGTCGACGAGTGGCCCGAGGCCTGGACCGTGGACATCTCACAGCCGGTCAACCAGGCGGTGGACTGGTTCACCGGTCATCTGGCCGAGGGGGTGCCCGTCCTGGGCGGCACCCGCATCTGGGCGGACGGCTTCACCACATGGGTGCTCAACCCGATGCGGGACGGTCTGACTGCCACGCCGTGGTGGCTGCTGGTGCTGCTGGCGGCCGTTTTCGCCCTGCTGGCGGGCGGCTGGGGCGCGATGTGCACGGCCGCGTTCGCCATGGCCGGAGTCGGAGTCATCGGGGTGTGGCAGCACTCCCTGGACACGTTCTCTCAGGCCATCGCCGGTGTGATCTTCACCCTGCTGATCGGCTTCCTGATCGGTGTGGTGGCGGCCCGGGTGCCCCTGCTGGAGCGCGTTCTGCGTCCCGTCCTGGACACGATGCAGACCCTCCCGCAGTTCATCTACCTGATCCCGGTGGTGGCCCTGTTCAACGTGGGCCGGTCCGCCGCGGTCGCCGCCGCCTTCCTGTACGCCCTGCCCGCCGTGATCCGGATCACCGTGCAGGGACTGCGCCAGGTCGACGCCGCGACGCTGGAGGCGTCCCGTTCCATGGGCGCCAGCGCGTTCCAGCAGATTCGCCAGGTGCAGCTGCCGCTGGCCCGCCCCGCGCTGATGCTCGCCCTCAACCAGGGTGTGGTGCTGGTGCTCGCCATGGTCATCGTGGGCGGCTTCGTCGGCTCCGGCGCACTCGGCTACGACGTGGTCTACGGCCTGCAGAAGAGCAACCTCGGCGTCGGCCTGACCGCGGGCGTCGCCATCGTCCTGCTCGGTCTGGTCCTGGACCGCACCACACAGCGCCGTACGCCCGGATCCGAGAGGTCCTGACCCCAGGCCCCGCACCCGCACCCGGTCATCCGCACAGTACGACCGACCCGCAACGAGGCGGCGAAACACGTCGCCCAGCGCAGGACTTCCTGCCCGAACGAAACGAGAAACAGCCTCACCATGATGAACAGAAAGCGCACCCGCACCGCCGTCGCGGCCACCACCGTCGTCCTGGCTCTCACCGGCCTGAGCGCCTGCAGCGCCGCCAAGACCAACTCGTCCGGCGGATCCAGCTCCGGCAAGGTCACCATCACCGTCCCGTCCTGGGTCGGTGCCGAGGCCAACGCGGCCGTGGCCAAGTACATCCTGGAGAACGAGCTCGACACGAAGGTCGAGACGACCCAGCTCGACGAGACCGTCGCCTTCGACGCCCTCAACAGCGGCAAGGCCGACGCGATCCTCGAGGACTGGGGCGGTGCCGCGAAGAAGGTCTCGCAATACGTCGACGACAAGAAGACGATCGTCGGCGCGGGCGGCCTCGGTGTCACCGGCCACATCGGCTGGTTCGTGCCGAAGTACCTGGCCGACGAGCACCCGGACATCACGGACTGGAAGAACCTCGACAAGTACAAGGACCTCTTCAAGACCGCGGAGAGCGGCGACAAGGGTCAGCTGCTGGAGGGCTCGCCGTCGTACACCACCAACGACGACGCGATCATCAAGAACCTGAAGCTGGACTTCAAGACCGTGTACGCGGGCTCCGAGGCCGCCCAGATCACCCAGATCAAGGAGAACTACAAGGCCAAGAAGGCGTTCATCAGCTACTGGTGGACGCCGCAGTGGCTCAACTCCCAGCTTGACCTCGTCGAAGTGAAGCTGCCCGAGTACAAGGAGGGCTGCGACGCGGACGCGAAGAAGGTGGCCTGCGGCTACGCGAAGACTCCGCTCCAGAAGTACCTCAACGCCGACTTCGCCAAGAATGGCGGTGACGCGGCCGAGTTCCTCAAGAACTTCAGCTGGAGCAACGACCAGCAGAACGAGGTCGCGGCCATGATCGCGAACGACAAGATGAGCGCCGACAAGGCCGCCGAGAAGTGGGTCAAGGCCAACAAGGACGTGTGGCAGGCCTGGCTGCCCAAGAAGTGACCCGGCGGGGACGGAAGTCCCCCGCCGCCGCGAGGACGCTCCACCGGAGCGGTGCTCGCCGGGCGTGCCGGGTGCCCTTCGCCGAGGGGAACCCGGCACGGCGCTGTCACGTTGGCTGACAGGGTGGGAGGATCCTCGGGCTGATCACGGTGGAGGGGGTCGTCCGTGGAGGGCATGTCGCCGTCGTACAAGG
>NZ_JBSFYR010000121.1:0-17428 GCF_053599875.1 Streptomyces sp. NPDC005151
GGCTAGCCCGACCAACCCGGCCCACCGCAAGCCCATCAACCGACCGTCACACGATCGAGCTAAAACGACCTCGTGCACGCTCCCAGCCAAGCAGCCGTCAACCCCGGTCGGCGCAGGCGAGATGTCCGGCCGGGCCGAGGGGCGGACATACGGGCGGGCAGGCTCAGGCACCGGCGCTGCCGGTGGCCGTGCGGTCGGCCCGGTCGTCGAGCAGTCCGACGTTACGGGCCAGGTCGGCGACCGCCTGCCGGAAGAAGACCTCCCGAGCTTCGACGATCCGGTTGAACTGGCCGAAGATCTCGAAGGAGATCAGCCCGATGAGCTGCGACCACGCGGCCACGAGAGCGGCGACGACCGCCGGAGGGAGATCGGGTGCCAAGTCGGCGGCCATCCGCTCGGCCTCGGGCCGCAGCTCGGCGGCGAGAAGCGGCACGGCGAGGCCGTCCGTGCAGTGGGCGTCTTCGACGATCCCGATGAAAACGAGGCCGATGCGGGAGGCGGGGCCGATGGTCGCCTGGGGTGCCGTGTACCCGGGCACGGGCGAGCCGTAGATCAGGGCGTACTCATGGGGGTGGGCGAGGGCCCACTCGCGTACGGCGCAGGCGACCGCGATCCAGCGGGCCAGATGGGCGGCGGGTACGGGTGGCACGTCGCACGAGGCCCTGTGGGCGGTCTCGGCGGCCTCGCCCACGGCGTCGTACGCATCGACGATCAGGGCCGTGAGCAGCTCGTCACGGCTGGGGAAGTAGCGGTACAGCGCGGACGAGACCATGCCCAGCTCACGTGCGACGGCGCGCAGCGAGAGTTTCGCGGCGCCTTCGGCTGCGAGCTGCTTTCTCGCCTCGTCCTTGATGGCTGCGGTGACCTCGATACGGGCCCGTTCCCTGGCTCCTCGGATGGTGCTCATGGAGCTCAGTCTGCCACGAATTGGAGCACCGACCAATAAAGAGAGCAGTGCTCTTGCTTTTGAGCACCAACCTCGTGCACTCTGATCTCAAGCGAGAGCGGTGCTCACACTTTCCAACTAGGGGAATCTCATGTCCGTGCATGTTCAGAAGCCCGGCTGGTTCACGGTCAACGTCTTCAACCGCACCGTGGCCTGGATCACCCGGCGCGGCATCAGCGTCTGGGGATCGAGAGTCCTGGCCGTCCGCGGCCGCAAGAGCGGCGAGTGGCGCCGCACCCCGGTCAACCTGCTGACCGTGGACGGGCAGCAGTATCTCGTCGCTCCGCGTGGCCATGTCCAGTGGACGCACAACATGCGGGCTGCCGGCGGCGGTGAGCTCCACCTCGGCAAGAAGACCGACGTCTTCACCGCCGTCGAGATCGCCGACGACGAGAAGCCGGAACTGCTGCGTGCCTACCTCAAGCGCTGGAAGGCGGAGGTAGGGGTGTTCTTCGGTGGCGTCGGCCCGGATTCGTCCGTCGAGGAGCTGCGCCGCATCGCCCCCGACCACCCCGTCTTCCGGATCACGATCACATCCTGACCCGGACCGGCACAGCGCTGCCTGTGCCCTTGCCGGGCAAGGGTCGACGGCCCCAACTGATCGCCCGCCGCAGGCGTCGCGGCCGGGCCTGTGCCAGCTACCGGGGTTCGACGGGTTCGCCTCCGACGGGCGCAGCACTGTCTGTCGATGCATCAACCGACGTATTCGACGGCGAGGCCCGGGCCACCCGCTACGACGGGACCGCCACCGCCCATCGGCCCGAACTCCGGCCCACCGGCGTCTCGGTCCGGTCGGCAGGATGAGCGCCGAGAAACGGTCTAACGGTCCATCGCCGACAGGGCCCGCTGCGCCAGCGGGTGGGTGCGGACCAGCTCGGCCAGCGAGGTCGTCCCGCGGGTGATCCCGGCGAACGCCTTCCAGGCCGGGCGGAATCCGGTCAGCACTGCATGCAGAATTCCCGGGCGGCGCTCGAACAGCTTCAGCATGCGCCGACCGACACCCATCTCGACACCCAGCCCGGCCTTGATGGCGAAGGCGTAGTTGAGCGCCTGGCGGCGGGCGTCCACCGCGTCGTGCGATTCCGCGATCCGGACCGCCCACTCACCGGCGAGCCGCCCGGAGCGCAGTGCGAACGAGATGCCTTCGCGGGTCCACGGTTCCAGCAGCCCCGCCGCGTCGCCGCAGACGAGCACCCGCCCGCGCGACAGCGGCGAGTCGTCACTGCGGCAGCGGGTGAGATGACCGGAGGAGATCTTCGGCTCGAACCCGGCGAGACCGAGCCGGGCGATGAAGTCCTCCAGATACCGCTTGGTCCCTGCACCGTCACCACGCGCCGAGATCACACCGACGGTCAGGGTGTCGCCCTTCGGGAACACCCACCCGTAACTGCCGGGCATCGGACCCCAGTCGATCAGCACCCGCCCGGCCCAGTCCTCCGCGACGGTGGCCGGGACCGGGATCTCCGACTCCAGGCCCAGGTCCACCTGGTCGAGCTTGACCCCGACATGGGCTCCTATGCGTCCCGCGCTGCCGTCGGCGCCGACGACCGCGCGGGCCAGGACGGTCTCGCCGCCGGCGAGCACCACGGCGACCGTGCGCCGGTCCGGGACCGAGGCGCCGTGCTGCTCGACCCGGGTCACCGACGCTCCGGTGCGGAGTTCGGCGCCCGCCTTCTGCGCCTGCTCGACCAGACCCGCGTCGAACTCGGGCCGGTTGATGAGCCCGAAGAGCATCCGCTTGGAGCGGCGGGTCCGCGCCAGCCTGCCGTTGAGCGAGAACGTCACCGCGTGGATCCTGTCCTGCAGGGGCAGTTCGAATCCGGGCGGCAGCGCATCACGGGAGTACCCGATGATGCCGCCGCCACAGGTCTTGTAGCGGGGCAGTTCCGCCTTCTCCAGCAGCAACACCCGCCGCCCGGCGACCGCCGCCGCATATGCCGCGGAGGCTCCGGCCGGTCCGGCGCCGACTACGACGACATCCCACACGGACGGCTCTTCAAGCTCACGTCCGGCGTCTGCGTTCTCGCTGCTCACGATGTGCTTCTGCTCCCGATCCCGACCAGTGGCCCAAACTGCTCACGGCATCCTACGGCGCCTTGCGACCGGTCCCCTCTGTGGGAGGATCGACCGTGCGTTCGTCCTGCATGCAGCGCCGCACTCGGCGTTCATGCAGACGGATTCGTACACATAACGTCGCACCCACGAGGAGCGTGCCCATGACCGCCCATCCGATTTCCGAGACCCTTGCCTCGCTGATGCCCCGTGCCAAGACGGAGCTGGCCGAGCTGGTGGCCTTCCATTCGGTGGCGGATCCCGCGCAGTTCCCGAAGAGCGAGTGCGAGGCGGCCGCAGCCTGGGTCGCCGACGCACTGCGCGCCGAGGACTTCCAGGACGTCGCCCTGCTCGACACCCCCGACGGCACCCAGTCGGTCTACGGCTTCCTGCCCGGCCCGGCCGGCGCCCCGACCGTACTGCTCTACGCGCACTACGACGTGCAGCCGCCGCTCGACGAGTCGGCCTGGATCTCCCCGCCGTTCGAGCTGACGGAGCGCGAGGGCCGCTGGTTCGGCCGCGGCGCGGCCGACTGCAAGGGCGGCTTCATCATGCATCTCCTCGCCCTGCGCGCTCTCAAGGCGAACGGCGGCGTCCCGGTCTCCGTCAAGGTGATTGCCGAGGGTTCGGAGGAGCAGGGCACCGGCGGTCTGGAGCGGTACGCCGAGGCGCACCCCGAGCTGCTGGCCGCCGACACCATCGTCATCGGCGACACCGGCAACTTCCGGGTCGGTCTGCCGACGGTCACCGCGACACTGCGCGGCATGACGATGCTGCGGGTCACCCTCGACACCCTCGAAGGGAACCTGCACTCCGGGCAGTTCGGCGGCGCCGCCCCCGACGCGCTGGCCGCAATGATCCAGCTGCTGGCGTCGCTGCGCGCCGAGGACGGCACCACGACCGTCGACGGGCTCACCACGGACGCCGAGTGGGACGGGCTGCAGTACCCGGAGTCCGACTTCCGCAAGGACGCGAAGGTCCTCGACGGTGTGGAGCTGATCGGCACGGGTACCGTCGCCGACCGCATCTGGGCCCGGCCCGCCGTCACCGTCATCGGGATCGACTGCCCGCCGGTGGTCGGCGCGACGCCGTCGCTGCAGGCGAGTGCGCGGGCGCAGATCAGCCTGCGGGTGCCGCCGGGCCAGGACGCGGCCGAGGCGACGAAGCTGCTGACCGCCCATCTGAAGGCGCACGCCCCGTGGGGGGCGAGGGTCTCGGTGGAGCAGGTCGGCCAGGGCCAGGCGTTCCGCGCGGACACCTCCAGTCCGGCGTACACGTCGATGGCGCAGGCCATGGAGGCCGCGTACCCCGGCGAGAAGATGCAGACGTCCGGGATGGGCGGCTCGATCCCGCTCTGCAACACCCTCGCCGCGCTCTACCCGGAGGCGGAGATCCTGCTGATCGGCCTGAGCGAGCCGGAGGCGCAGATCCACGCGGTGAACGAGAGCGTGTCGCCCGAGGAGCTGGAGCGGCTGTCGGTCGCCGAGGCGCTGTTCCTGCAGAACTACGCGGAGTCCAAGCGCTCCTGACCTCGCATCACCTGTTCCGGGGCGGACGCACCTCTCGTACGCGGAGGGGGCGGCCGCCCCCCGAATACGGCTGTCCGCACCCGGTCCTCAGGATTCCCCCGGGCGGGGTCCGTGCCGGATCGGGCGCGGGTCGTCCACCGGCCCGTCCCCGGGCGCGCCCGCGCCCTCCGGCGCGGCGCAACCTCCGGCGCAAACCCGTCCGGCGCGGATCCCGGCCCGCACACACACGGGCGGGGCGCGCGTGGTCCACTCCCCCGGGCACACACCCGGGTCACTCGCCATCCATCTGCCGCACCATGATGTGCTGTTCACCGGCGACTGCGTGGCCGGGGTGGGCCAGGTGATGCTGGGTGTCTTCAACACGGACCGGGCCGAGGCACTGGCCTCGTTCCGGCGGCTGGCGGCGCTGGCCCCGTCCACGGTCTGCTTCGGGCACGGTGATCCCCTCACTGTCGACGCCGCCGCCGTGCTGCGGGCGTCAGCCGACCGGGACTCCGGCCTCCAGGTTGAGCACGGTTGACCGCTCGCGGGCCCGCAGCGCCCAGCGGAGCCGCTCGTACCGGTGCGGCGGCAGCATCGTTGCGGCCTCCGCCTCGGTGACGAACCGCCAGCCGCGCAGTTCGGAACCGGGCAGCAGCAGCCGTTCGGCGTCCTGGCAGTGCAGCAGCCCGCCGTCGAAGAGCAGCCTCAGCCCTCCGTACCCGGGCGGGTTCGGCGGCTCCCAGTCGACGACGAGCAGGCTCGGGATCCGGTCGAGCTGAATCCCTATCTCCTCGGCCACTTCCCGTATCCCGGCCTGTGCCGGTGCCTCCCCGGGCTCCACCACCCCGCCGGGGAACTCCCAGCCGGGCTTGTACGTGGGGTCGACGAGAAGGAACCGGTCGTGTTCGTCGAAGAGCAGCACCCCGGCGGCGAGGGTCTCCGCGGTCGGCGCGGGCGTCTGCACGATCTCGCACACGCCGGCGGCCCCGGTGCGTACCGCGTCGGCGATGCGCTCGGCCGTCTCGTACGGGGTCAGCGTGCTGGTGTCGATGGTGTGCGCGTCCGCGGTGATCCAGCCGAGCGCTGTCCGGTAGGGCTCGATGTGTTCGTACGCCCACTGCCGTACCCGCTCGCCGGCTTCCGGGTCGTCCGGTACTTCCTCACGGTCGGCGATCCGCTGCCGCAGGATCGTTTCCTCAGGTGAGAGCAGTACATGACGCACGGGAATGCGTCTGGAGGCGAGCCCTCCGAATATCTCGTCGCGGTACTCCTGTCGCAGCAGCGTCATCGGCGCCACGAGCACCCCGGGCACCTCGGCGAGCAGAGCGGCAGCTGTGTCCACCACCAGCCGCCGCCAGATCGGCAGGTCCTGGTAGTCGGTCACCTCGGCAAGCCTCTTCTGGGGCAGCAGGTATCGCAGTCCCCCGCCTATCACTCCGGGGTCGTAGAAGGTGCTGTTCGGGATCAGTTCGATCAGTTCGCGCGCGGCGCTCGTCTTGCCCGCGCCGAACGCACCGTTGATCCAGACGATCACGGTTCCCCCTCTTCCGTAGCCCTCTGTGGCTTGCCCGCAACACCCTGCCGCGAAAACCCGGCTGTGGCGATGTTGTTGCACGAAAGCAAGTGCCGGACGCCCGTCGGCAGGCGTCCCACCGTACGAGTCGGGCGCCCGAGCGGCCGTAACGGGGACGGCGGGGCGTCGTTGGAGCCGACGAGGCAAGGGGGTGCACGGTGCAGCGCACAGTACTGGAGCGGTTTCCCGCGGGAGGTCCGCGAGGCAGCTGGCCTGCGGAGGAGTTCGCGGCTGCGCGCCGGGGCGAGGGTGTGGCGGCCGAGGTCGTGATGGACCTGGAGGAGGACGCGTTCCTGGTGGTCGTACCGCAGCAGGGTGCGGACCGGGGCCAGTGACCCCGCCCCGCGCCCGCCGCCACGGGGCAACCGGTCCACCGCCTGTACCCCCGGTCCTCGGGCACCACACATCCGGACCAGCCAGATGCGCGCCGACCGGCATCACGCGCCACCCTGGAACCATGGCGACTCCACCGATCATCGTTCACGCGCCCACACCGTCCGGCGCCAGGCTCGTGACCGTCCACATCAACGGCCGCGACGAAAGGCTCGGGCTGGCGCACAGCGACCGCGACATCATTGTGTTTCTCGCCGATGCCGGAATGGCGGACCCGGAGCGGGCCCTTGACACTCCCGCCCTGGTGGAATGGCAGGGCGCCGCAGCGCACCAGTACGAGGCGACCTGATTCAGGGCGTGTCTCCCTGCCAGTCCCACTTCAGTGAATCGTCCGCCCGCGGCCCGTACTCCGACCTGCCACCAGGACCGTGCATGCCGATCTCGGTGATCAGTGCGGCCCCGTCGGCGAGTGCCACCTCCGACCAGCCCGTCACGTCGAGGAGCAGCCCGTCGAGCGGGCCGCCGACCAGCTCGCGATATGCACGCCCGGGCTGCGGGCCCGGATCAGGATCGTCGTGGTCGGCGCCGTACACCCGCCGTCGCATGATTTCGTCCATGCAGGCAGCATCGCAGCCACCACTGACACTGCCCACGCCTCACGGCGGCGCCGCTCCGGCCCCAGGTGGCCGGATCGCCTCCTGATGCCGCCGTGGCCGGCTTCTGCAGCGCCACGCGTTCCCGCCGTGACACGAAGCCGCGATCGGCGGAGCCTCGCCGGGGCTCCTGACGCCCGCGGCTGCCGGGGCACGGATGGCCGGAAACGCTGGGAGCAGCACCCCTTGTACGAGCAGTGGCCCAGTGGAACTCCTCCTCGCAGTGGCCGGTCCTGGCCCGATCGGGTTGCCCGGCCCGGCGTCACCGGCGGTGACGTGCTGTCCGGTCTGCAGAGAGGGTGCCCGCGCAGGCACCGTGCCGGGGGCCCGAACCTGCCCCTTGCAAGGACCGGGCTGCCGGGCAGCGCGCGGGCGGCCGCGGCCCGGGGCCGTACCGGTGTACCTCGGGAAACCGGTACCGCGCGAGGCAGGGCTGGGCTCTCCGTGCGGTCTCACCGTCCCTCAGCGAGCGGATCCCCGTTGCGCTCCACCCCTTTCAGCCGGGCCGAGGATCGGTCCTGCCAGTGCGTGTTTGAGAACCCGCGCTCAGCGGCCGATACTCCTTGGCGTGCGGCGGCGTAGCCACTCCGAGAACTTCCGTCGCGGGGGTCGAGCGATGATGTCGCCTCCGCGGGACTGTCCGGCCAGTTGCACACGCAGGGTAATTGGAGTGTCCGGGCCGGATACAGGCCGGATCTTGATGTCGCCGCTGCTGCGCACCAGGTCGTCAGTGTCGACTTCGATCCCTGGCCTGGTCACCAGGATCAGGTTTCCCCCGACTCGCAGGTCGACATCGATGTGAAGGGTGTTGTGGGTGATCATCGCGTCGGTAAAGGTCGAGCTTCGCTTCGCAGAACATCAGCCGGATTTCCATGCGACGCGGAACCAGCCAGCGGCCGGTACGGGTGACATCGCCGAAACGCTGGTCGATCCGAACCAGATCTCTGGCTTGTGGGGGCATTCCTTCCGAGGGCAGGTCGGCGGTCAGTCCAGCAAGGTCGCCGGTGGTGCGGGCGGACAATGCGGCGTCCAAGCGCTCGTCCAGCTCGGCCGCGATGAGCCGACCGTCGCCTGCGGCAATCTGCAGGATCTCTACGACCTGCTCCCGGTCCCGGTCAGATGCCCGCAGTTCGGGCGTTGTGCCGTGCTTGGAAGAGTCACCAGCTGACCTGAGTTCACCCGTCATGCCCGCATTCTGGTGGACAGCCCAGAGTCCCGCAACGTCGCTGATCGCAACTGCGCGAGAGGCTGTCGGCGTACCCGTGAACCGGGAACAGCTCGTATCGAGCGGGAGTTCGGTGTCAGGCTTCCCGAGTCCTACCGCAGCTTTCTCACGGGTGTCGCCGACGGAGGCGCTGGACCGCACTACGGTGTTCTCGGACTCGCGAAGGAACCGGACGACGAGGACGCGGTGTACGACCTTCGAGAGCAAGGCCGAAAAGAGCTGGCTTCCTGGCCCCGCCATTTCCGCAGACCCGGGCTTGGCCGGGCCCCGGCAAGGCGGGCAACACCTACTACTCGGTGAGCGGAACCCTGGTCATCGCAGAATACGGATGCGGGATGTTCTCCCGCCTCGTTGTCACCGGGAAGAGCGCAGGGCAGGTGTGGTTCGGCGCCCCGGCCTCGTTGTTTCATGGTGACGTCCGGTCGATCTCGCATCCGTGATGTCGCGTTGATCCCGGTCCGAGGATGGTTCCGGTCAGGGGTGCGCGTCGGCTGTCGTGCCGGATGACGCCGGGTTCCACGGGCCCGGAAGCTGCTGGGACCTCCTCTCGGTACTCGTCGGAGGTGTTCGTGCCGGTCAGGTGGGGCGGGGCAGGGCGAGGATCCGCTGGAAGGCGGTGGTGATCGCCTTGGCCCAGGGCCAGGTGCCGGGGAGCTTCAGGCGGCGTTTGCGCTGGCCGCGCACGAGCCGGGCCGGGACGTGGAGGATCCGGTAGCGCAGAGTCTTTGGAGTCGCCCTGGCCTCTTCGCCGTCCAGGGCGAGGAGTTGGAGCCAGACGCGCAGGTCGGCGGCGAGCATCGTGGCGGTGAGCCAGGCGGCATTGATGCTGAGTTCCCGGGAGGGCAGTAGGCCCATCCCGGACGCCTTCTGGTCACGGATCTTCGGCTCGACGCGGGCGTGTTTGCGGTGCCGGCCGTCCAGAAAGGCGGCTTGTCCGCGGCGGCTGTTAGTCGCGAAGGTCTGGTAGCGCATCCCCACCTTGGTCTCGTAGGCGGAGGCGAACATGGTCGGGATCTTCTTCATGCCGGAAGTCTCTCGGTTGGCTTGCCGGCCTGCATGGGAATTTCGCTCACACGGCGATCCGTATCTCCGCGAGGGGCAGTTGTCATGCCTCAGTGCTCCCGACTCATCGGCCCGCCGGAGACCAACCAGACGCCCTCCCGCAGCCTGCTCTCTTTGTGGTCCTGGCGTGTCGGCGTGCATGTCTACCCGGGGCAGACCTATCCCTTGCTCGATCCCAGGGTGAGCCCCGCAATGAAGTGCCGCTGCAGCAGCAGGAAGACCACAAGCGTCGGCAGGGCGACGATCACCGAGCCCGCGGCGAGGAGGTTGTAGTCCGTGAAGAATTGCCCGCGCAGGTTGTTGAGGGCGGAGGTGATGGGCAGCTTGTCGCCGTCGGAGACGAAGACCAGGGCCCAGAGGAAGTCGTTGTACATCCAGGTGAATTGAAGCGTGCCGAGCGCGGCGAGGGCCGGGCGGCACAGCGGCAGCGTGATCCGCCAGTACTGCGTCCAGACGCCCGCGCCGTCGACGACGGCGGCTTCCAGGATCTCCTGCGGCAGGGTTCGCATGAAGTTGGCGAGGACGAAGACGCAGAAGCCGATCTGGAAGCCGATCTGGACGACGACGACGGCCCAGTACGAGTCGTACATCGTCATCGAGTCGGACATCCAGTACGGCAGCGGGATGCGGTTGAACACCACGTACAGCGGGGTCACGATCACCTGCTGGGGCAGCAGGTTCCCGGCCGTGAAGAGCATCAGCAGCACGATCCCGCCGCGCATCTTCAGCCGGGCCAGGGCAAAGGCCACGAACGAGGCGAGGAAGAGGGTGACGAGCACCCCCGGGACGGCGATGATCATGGTGTTGACGAAGTACTTCGTCATCCCGGAGTCGGCAAACGCCTGCCGGTAGTAGTCGAACGACAGATGCCTCGGCAGCGAGAAGTAGCCGTACCGGGAGGTCTCGTCGTACGGCCGCAGGGAGGCGTACACCGCCAGCAGCAGCGGCGCGAGGAAGGCTAGCGAGACCGCCATCAGGAAGGCGTGCACGCCGAGCCGGCCCGGGCGGAGACCACGGCGCACCGCAGCGGGTGGCAGGGGTGCGGGCTGTGCGGCGGGGCGGGCGGGGGCGGTGTCGACGGTCATCGGTTCTTCTCCCCTCGGAGCTCCTGGACCAGGTACGTCACGACGAATCCGAGGGAAACGGTGAGCAGGACCACGGCGATGGCGGATCCGAAGCCGACGCGGCTCGCCTCACCGATGATGTTGTCGGTGACGAGCACCGAGAGCAGTTCGAGTCCGTTGCGGCCGTGGTTGACGGCGTACACGATGTCGAAGGCGCGCAGGGACTCGATGACGGTGATGACGCCGACGATGACGTTGACCGGCCGCAGCGTGGGGAAGACAATGCGGAAGAAGGTCTGGGCCTCGTTCGCCCCGTCGATGGCGGCCGCTTCCTTCAGCGAGGGATCTACGGCCTTGAGCCCGGCAAGGTAGAGGATCATCACATAGCCGGTGTGCCGCCACGCCGCGGCGAGCAGGACCATCCAGATGTTGAGGTCCGGGTCGCCGAGCCAGTCGGTCGGCGACGCGGTGTCCCCGATGATCGCGTTGAGGGCCCCCTGGTCGCGGGAGAAGATCAGCTGCGCGATGAAGCCGACCACGGCGAGCGACAGCACGACCGGCATGTACAGCGTCGACTGGTAGAAGCGGCTGAACCGCACGCCCCGGTCGATGAGTACGGCGAGGAACAGCCCGAACGGCGCGGCGACGAGCCCGAGGAAGGCCAGCCAGAGCAGGTTGTGCCGGGCGGCGGGCCAGAACTGCGGGTAATTGGTGAAGAGGTTCAGGTAATTCTGCGTTCCGACCCACTTGATGTCGCCGATGCCGTCCCAGCTGGTGAAGGAGAGCACGATCGAGGCGAGGGTCGGGCCCCACACAATGGCGATGTCGAGCAGGACGGGTATGCCGAGCAGCAGACCGATGACGGCGAGGTCGCGGCCGGAGAATCGCCGCGGGCCCCGCCGTTCGGTGCGCCGCTCCGAGAGGAACGACACGGTCGGTACTCCAGATTCAGTCGGAGGCGAAGATGGTCTTCTTCTGCCGCTCGATGTCGTTGACCAGGCCGTCCACATCGTTCGGGTCGCTGATGAACTTCTGGATGGCCGGAATCATGACGGTCGAGGCGAAGTCCGGCCGGGTGTCGCGGTCCAGGAACTGGGAGATCTGCTTGGCACCGGAGACGAGCTCCACGGCCTTCTTCTGCAGCGCCGAGTACTGGGAGATGTCCGCCTGGTCGTTGACCGCGATGTTGTTGGGGTCGCTCTTGAGGTAGATGTCCTCGGCCTTGCCGGTGGCCAGCCACTTCACGAGGTCCTTGGCGCTCTCCAGCGTCTTCTTGTTCTTGAGGTTCTTCGACTTCTTCGCCAGCAGGAACCCGTCGATCGGTGCCTCGACGGCGTCCTGGCCGTGCTCCGGGTTGATGACCGGGAACGGGAAGAAGTCGATGTCCTCCTGTTCGCCCTTGGGGAACTGGGCGCCGGGGTGCGGCAGCCCGAAGACCGCCATGCCGGCTTCCTTCTTCTGCAGGCTGGTCGCGGCCTCCTGCCAGGTGCGGCCGTTGGCGCCCTGCTGGCAGTACGGAAGGAGCCGGCGCCAGGTGTCGAAGACGTCCTTGACGCGCTTGTCCGTCCAGGCTTCCTCGCCGGCCATCAGGCTCTTGTGGAAGTCATAGCCGTTGGTCCGCATGTTGATGTAGTCGAAGGTGCCCATCGCGGGCCAGCCGTCCTTGTCGCAGAACGCGATGGGGTCGAGTTTGTCCTTCTTCATCTGCTTGGCGAGCGCCACGTACTCGTCGAGGGTCTTGGGCGCCTGGTAGCCGCGGTCGGCGAAGAGACTCCTCCGGTGGAAGACGGCCCACGGGTAGTAGTAGTACGGCGTGAGGTACTGCTTGCCGTCCTCACCGGTGGACTGGGCCTTCAGCGCGGACGAAAACCCTTCGTAGTGCTGCCAGTTGTCGCTGATTTCGTACAGCAGTCCCTTCTTGGCGAAGAACTGCATCCGGTAGCCGGCGAACCACATGAACACGTCGTCCGGATTGCCCTGCAGGTATTTGTTGATGTTCTCCTGGAAGGTGTTGTGGTCAACGGTGTTGACCTCGATCTTCCGCCCTCCGGACTGCGCCTCGTACGCCTTGAACGCGTCGGCGAAAGCCTTCTTGGGAATGGGGTCGGACGAATTCGACCCCATGTGGATCGTCTTGCCGTCACCACCGGGGCCACTGCTGCATGCCGTGATCAGCGAGGGAAGCGTGATCGCGCCTGCGCCAACTGCCGCACCACGCAGCAGATTTCGCCGAGACATCCGATGTCCTGCCACACTGCCAGGCATGCTTGACCTGTCGTACGACGAGTGCGCCATGACCCCCTCCTCCGGGATGCAACCCAACACGACCGAACGTGCGATTGGATCCCATCCCCAAGTCAGAGTGCCGTCAAGGGTTTTGACGAGATACCGAACAACCTTTACCACACCCCTTCCAACAGACTCCAACACGCCATAACGTAATCGCGCGCCCTTGGCGTGCGCATGATGTCATCCGATCTGACACGAGCGTGGAGGAACGTTACGATGCGTCATCTTCCAACCCGTACGACCCGAGCAAGCGGCAGAACAGTCATCGGAGCGCTGGCCGCCGGTCTGCTCTGCGCAGCGGGCGCAACCGCACCCGCCGTCGCGGACTCACCGACGACGGCGGCTGCCGCAGAGGTCAGCCCACAGTCCGACAACGGGCTCGCCCTCACCCCGCCGATGGGATTCAACAACTGGAACTCGACCCACTGCCGGGCCGAGTTCAACGAGGCGATGGTCAAGGGAATCGCCGACATCTTCGTCGAGAAGGGCCTCAAGGACGCCGGCTACCAGTACGTCAACCTCGACGACTGCTGGGCGAAGCCGCAACGCAACGCGGACGGCAAGCTGGAGGCCGACCCGGTGCGCTTCCCGAACGGCATCAAGGCCGTCGCGGACTACGTCCACTCCAAGGGGCTCAAGCTCGGTATCTACACCAGCGCGGGCACGAAGACGTGCGACAGCGTCGGACTGCCGGGGGCACTCGGCCATGAGTACAGCGATGCGCAGCAGTTCGCGGACTGGGGCGTCGACTACCTCAAGTACGACAACTGCAACAACCAGGGCGTCGACGCGAAGAAGCGCTATTCGACGATGCGCGACGCACTGGAGGCCACCGGCCGTCCCATTGTCTACAGCATTTGCGAGTGGGGCGAGAACAAGCCCTGGGAGTGGGCCGCCGACGTCGGCAATCTCTGGCGCACGACGGGCGATATCAGCGACAGCTGGGGCAGCATGCTGTCGATCATGAAGCAGAACCTGTCGCTCGCCGCCGCCGCGGGGCCGGGGCACTGGAACGACCCCGACATGCTCGAAGTCGGCAACGGCGGAATGACGGACACCGAGTACCGCACCCACTTCTCCATGTGGTCCGTGATGGCGGCGCCGCTGCTCATCGGCTCCGATCTGCGCAAGGCGACCCCGGAGACCTTCGAGATCCTCTCGAACAAGGAGGTCATCGCGGTCGATCAGGACCCGCTGGGCAAGCAGGGCGCCGTGGTCTCCTCCACCGGCGGGCGCTGGGTCGTCGCCAAGGAAATGAAGGACGGCAGCCGGGTCGTGGCGCTCTTCAACGAGACCGGGTCCGCGCAGCGCATCTCGACGACCGCGAAGGAGGCGGGCCTGCCGGAGACCGACGCGTACACGACGCGCGACCTGTGGCAGCACACGACGTACAACACGGCGGGCGGCATCTCCGCGACCGTCCCGGCGCACGGCACGGTACTGCTGCGCGTCGCCGCCGACAACAAGTGGGCCGCCTACCCGCCGGCCGTGGAACTCGGCCTGAACGGCAGCCCGTTGGTGGAGGCCGGCCGCAACGCGCCGCTGACGACGACGGTCACCGATCTGGGCCGTACGCCTGCCAAGAGCGTCTCCGCGGCGCTCACCGGCCCGTCGGGCTGGAAGATCAAGGCGCTGTCGCCGACCGGCACCGATGTCGTGCCCACCGGCCGTACGCTGACCACACGCTGGCAGGTGACGCCTCCCGCGGGCACAGCCACCGGTACGTACGATCTGAAGCTCATCGCCCAGTACCGGTCACCGACCGGGACGCGCGTGCAGTCCTCGGTGCCGTTCCAGGCGCATGTGGTGGTGGCGCCCCCGGCGGGCAACAGCTATCTGAGCGATCTGCCACAGCTCTCCGCGTCCAACGGCTGGGGTCCGGTCGAGAAGGACACCAGCAACGGTGAGAGCAAGGCCGGCGACGGCAGTCCGCTGACCATCGGCGGCACCGTCTTCGCCAAGGGACTCGGGGCACACGCGGACAGCGCCGTCGAGTTCTACGCGGGTGGTGCGTGCAGCGCCGTGACCGCCCGGGTCGGAGTCGACGACGAGGCGGGTGCCAATGGCACGGTGGCGTTCGAGATCTGGGCGGACGGCACGAAGGTGGCGTCGACCGGGGTCCTGACCAACGCGATGGCCGCGCAGCCGATCACCGCGGATGTGAGCGGCGCGCAGGTGGTACGTCTGGTGGTCACCGACAGCGGGGACGGGATCAACTACGACCACGCCGACTGGGCGGACCTGCGGATCGGGTGCTGAGTCCGGTACGGGTGCCGGGCACCGTACTCAGTGCCCGCCCGGTAGGGGGCCGGGCGGGCACTGAGTAGGGGCCTGGAGCCGCTTCCGGAAGGGTCCCGGACAGGGACGCGGCCACCGGGCACGCCCGGCTTCCGGACCATCGTTCGGCTGCCGGACGGGACGGGTCGCCGCGCACCGTCCGGCAGCCGGACCCTGTTCAGCCGCTCAGTACGGCCGCGGCCGCCGCCCCGCCCGGCCTGACCGCCGAGGCGGCGGCCGCGGCGCCCACCAGGCCCGCGTCCGTACCCATCACCGCGGGTGCCACCGTGAGCTGTTGGACGAACGAGAGCGTGGCGTAGCTGCGCAGGGCGCGGCGCAGCGGAGCGAAGAGGACGTCGCCCGCACCGGCCACTCCCCCACCGATCACGGCGATGTCGATCTCGACCAGCGTGGCGGTGGCGGCGATTCCGGCGGCCAGCGCCTGCGCGGCGCGCTCGAAGGAGGCGACCGCCACCGGATGTCCGGCCCGCGCGGCGGCGGCCACGGCGGCGGCCGTGGCGTCGCCGTCCGGGCCGGGCTGCCAGCCGCCCTGCAGGGCGCGGCGGGCGATGTTCGGCCCGCTGGCGATCCGTTCCACACAGCCACGCGAACCGCACGGACACGGGTCGCCGTCCAGATCCACACTGATGTGGCCGATGTGACCGGCGTTGCCGGTGGGACCCGGGTGCAGCTTGCCGCCGAGGACGAGACCGCCGCCGACCCCTGTCGACACGACCATGCACAGCGCGTTGTCGTATCCGCGGGCCGCACCGAGCCAGTGCTCGGCCGCGGTCATCGCGACCCCGTCACCGACCAGCTCCACGGGGAGCCCCCCGGCGGCCCTCCGTACCCGGTCCACCAGCGGGAAGTCGCGCCAGCCGGGAACGTTGACGGGGCTGACCGTCCCCGCCGAGGCATCCACCGGACCTGCGCTGCCGATGCCGACGGCGGTCGCCCGGCCCCACAGCGGCGAGGCGGTCAGCTCGGCCAGCACGTCCGTCACCGCGCCCATCACCGTCTCGCCGCTCTCCCGCGCGGGCGTCGGCCGCTGCGCCCGCACGAGGAGCGTGCCGCTGCCGTCCACCAGAGCGCCGGCGATCTTGGTGCCGCCGATGTCGAGCGCGGCGACGAGGTCGGTATGCATCGGTGTGGGCTCCGGATGAGTGAGGAGGCGGGGACCTGCGGCTTCAGTGAATAGTCTGCATAGTCTGTATTCAGTTGACAACGTTGTCCAGGGCCTATGCTCGACGACACAGCCTCCGGCACCTCCGCAGCACCCGTCTGCGACCGGCCGGACAGCCCGCACCCGACGACAGGACAGCGCATCGTGGCAGAGACCGCCCGTCACTCCGAGTCCCGCTACGGCAATCGGCCGACCATGAAGGATGTGGCCGCCCGGGCCGGAGTGGGCCTCAAGACGGTCTCCCGCGTGGTCAACAGCGAGCCGGGGGTCACGCCGGACACCGAGCGCCGGGTCCAGGAGGCGATCGATGCGCTCGGCTTCCGCCGCAACGACAGCGCGCGTGTGCTCCGCAAGGGCCGTACGGCCTCCATCGGCCTGGTCCTGGAGGATCTCGCCGACCCGTTCTACGGGCCGCTGAGCCGCGCCGTCGAGGAGGTCGCCCGCGCCCACGGCGCCCTGCTCATCAACGGGTCGAGCGCCGAGGACCCGGAGCGCGAGCAGGAACTCGTGCTCGCGCTGTGCGCCCGCCGAGTGGACGGGCTGATCGTGATTCCGGCCGGTGACGACCACCGCTACCTGGAGCCGGAGATAAAGGCGGGGATCGCCACCGTCTTCGTGGACCGCCCGGCGGGCCTGATCGACGCCGACATCGTCCTTTCCGACAGTTTCGGCGGCGCCCGGCAGGGTGTCGCCCATCTGATCGCGCATGGACACCGCAGGATCGGCTTCATCGGTGACCAGCCGCGTATCCACACGGCCACCGAGCGTCTGCGCGGGTATCACGCCGCGATGACGGACGCCGGGATCGCCGTCGAGGACTCCTGGGTCTCCCTCGGCTCCACCGACCCGGCGCGGGTCAGGGTGGCCGCCGAGGCGATGCTCTCGGGCCCCCAACCGGTCACCGCGCTCTTCGCGGGCAACAACCGGGTGACGGTCACCGCGGTGCGCGTGCTGGCGGAGCGGGAGCGTCCGGTCGCCCTGGTCGGCTTCGACGACATCGAACTGGCCGACCTGCTGGGCATCACGGTCATCTCCCAGGACGCCGCGGCCGTGGGCCGGACGGCGGCCGAGCACCTCTTCCGCCGGCTGGACGGCGCGGACGACGCCCCGGCGCGGGTGGAACTGGCGACGTCCCTCATCGCCCGCGGCTCGGGCGAACTGCCGCCCGCCTGAGAGCCTGTCGGGTGACCTTCGATCGGAAAGCGGACGCGGTCTGGTGCGTGCGATTCCAAGGCGCCGGAAGGCCCTCGGATGGGGTCT
>NZ_JBSFYR010000122.1:0-17072 GCF_053599875.1 Streptomyces sp. NPDC005151
CACCTGGCACCTCACCCCAGCCACCCCATAGGGAAGAGGGGCCGCCCGGCCTACGGCCCGACAGCCCCTCAACAAGATTTTCAGCAGTCTTCTAGACGGGTAAGTCCGGCAGGTGGGACTTCGGACTTACCCGTCGAGACCTGGGGGCAGCCGCTCCGGTCGCCGGTCGAAGGGATGCGTATGCCTGAGATGTACGACGTGATCACCATGGGGCGGATCGGGGTGGACCTCTACCCCCTGGAGACCGGACGGCCGCTGGCTCAGGTCGACACGTTCGGGAAGTTCCTCGGCGGTTCACCGACCAATGTGGCTGTTGCGGCCGCCCGGCTCGGACGGCGGACGGCGGTGGTGACACGCACCGGCCGGGACGCGTTCGGGGACTATCTCCACCAGCAGTTGCGGGAGTTCGGGGTGGACGACCGATGGGTGACGCCGGTCGACGCGTATCCGACGCCGGTGACCTTCTGCGAGATCTTTCCGCCGGACGACTTCCCGCTCTACTTCTACCGCCTGCCCAAGGCGCCCGACCTGGAGATCCACGAAGCGGAACTCGACCTGGACGCGATCCGGGCGGCCCGGGTCTTCTGGATGACCGGCACCGGACTGTGCGCGGAACCCAGCCGCACGGCGACGCTGGCGGCGTTGCGCGCCAGGAGCGAGGCGCGGGCGGAGTCCGGCAGCGAGCGAGGCCTTGCGCCAGGTTGTTGCACGGTCTTCGACCTGGACTGGCGCCCGATGTTCTGGACCGGCGAGCCCGATCACCCCGGCGCGGACCATCTCGTCGACCCCACGGCCACCGCGCGCTACCGCGAGGCCCTTGCCCACGCCACCGTCGCCGTCGGCAATCTCGACGAGTGCCGGATCGCCACCGGGGAACGCGAGCCGTATGCGGCCGCCCGCGCCCTGCTCGCCGCAGGGGTCGAGCTCGCCGTCGTCAAGCAGGGCCCCAAGGGTGTCCTCGCCGTCCACCGGGACGGCACCGTCGCCGACGTCCCGCCCCTGCCCGTGGACGTCGTCAACGGTCTCGGCGCCGGAGACGCCTTCGGTGGGGCGCTCTGCCACGGGCTGCTCGCCGGCTGGGAGACCGAGCGCATCATGCGGTACGCCAACGCGGCCGGCGCCATCGTCGCCTCCCGGCTCGCCTGTTCGCCCGCCATGCCCTTCCCCCACGAGGTGGAAGAGGCACTCGTCCGCGGCGCCGTCACCACCGGCGAACCCGAACCCGAACCCGAACCCGAACCCGGAGCCGGGCCCGAACCCGGGCCTGGGGCGGTCTCATGACGCCCGCGGCCTCCTCCGTCGCCGACCTCGTACGGCTGCGCGTGCGCCACCCCGAAGCCGTCGCCGAGGCCGCCGCCCGCCGCCGCAGACGGCCCCTCGTCGGTGACAGCGGACGCCTGATGATCATCGCGGCGGATCATCCGGCCCGCGGCTCCTTCGCCGTCGGCGGGCACGAACTGGCCATGGCCAACCGGTTCGAGCTCCTGGAGCGGCTCTGCCTCGCCCTGTCCCGCCCCGGCGTCGACGGCGTCCTCGGCACCGCCGACATCCTCGACGACCTGCTGCTCCTCGGCGCGCTGGAAGACAAGGTCGTCATCGGCTCGATGAACCGCGGCGGGCTCGCGGGCGCCTCCTTCGAACTCGACGACCGCTTCACCGGCCACCGCCCCGACGACCTCGCCCGGCTCGGCTTCGACGCGGGCAAGCTGCTGCTCCGCATCGACTACGACGACCCCGGCTCCCTCGACACCATGCACGCCACCGCCCGCGCCATCGACGCCATGGCCGCGCACCGGCTGCCGGTCTTCGTCGAGCCGTTCCTCTGCCGCCGGGTCGACGGCAAGGTCCGCAACGACCTCGGCGCGGCCGCGGTGACCACATCGATCGCCATCGCCTCGGGGCTCGCGGGCACCTCCGCGTACACCTGGCTCAAGGTCCCCGTCACCGAGAACCCCGACGACATGGCGCGCGTGATGGAGACATCGACGCTGCCTGCCGTGCTGCTGGGCGGCGAGGTGGGCGGCGACCAGGAGGGCGCGTACGAGAAATGGCGTGGCGCGCTGCGACTTCCCACCGTTCAGGGGCTGGTGGTGGGGAGGTCGCTGCTCTATCCGGTCGACGGGGATGTGGTCGGTGCCGTCGACACGGCCGCTGCACTGCTGTAGCGAGTGGACAGGGACGGGTAGGGAGAAGGCATGACGACGGACCATGAGGAACGCGTACGGGAACGGCCGGGTCACCGGTGGCATCTGCCCGCGGGCAGCGCGGCGGAGGGACCGTACGCCCTGGACATCGATCCGAAGCGGGCCGGCTGGGACCGGTCGAGCCTGCGTGTGGTGGAGCTGCGGCCCGGCGGTGTTCACACACTTGTCACCGGGGAGAGCGAGTGGATCGTCCTGCCGTTGACCGGTGGCTGTACGGTGCACACCTCAGGTGAGATCTTTGAACTGCTGGGCCGGGAAAGCGTGTTCAGCGGGGTGTCCGACTTCGCCTACGTACCACGTGACGCCCATGCGCAGATCGCCTCCGGCGCAGGAGGCCGCTTCGCCCTGGCAGGAGCGAAGTGCGAGCGACTACTCCCCGCTCGCTACGGCCCCGCGCCGGAGGTACCCGTGGAGCTGCGCGGCTCCGGGACCTGCTCGCGCCAGGTCAACAACTTCGCCGCCGCCGACACGTTCGAGTGCGACCGGCTGATCGCCGTCGAGGTCCTCACCCCCGGCGGCAACTGGTCCTCGTATCCGCCGCACAAACATGACGAGCACCGCCCCGGAGCCGAGTCGGTCCTCGAAGAGATCTACTACTTCGAGATCGAGGAGCGGGGCGGCACAGCCGGGTTCGGCTATCACCGTGTCTCCCCGTCCCGGCCCGGCGGCACGGATGTCCTCGCCGAGGTCCGCAGCGGCGACGCGGTCCTGATCCCCGACGGCTGGCACGGCCCGTCCATCGCCGCCCCCGGCCACACCATGTACTACCTCAATGTGATGGCCGGCCCGGGGGAGCAGCGGGAGTGGCTGATCAGCGACCACCCCGATCACGGCTGGATCCGCGACACCTGGCCGGCGCAGCCGGTCGACCCCCGGCTCCCGCTCCACGGACTCTCCGGCCCCTCCGGAATTTCCGGTCAGGAGGCATCCCGATGAGCACCCGCAGGCTCACCACCGCCCAGGCCCTGATCTCCTTCCTCGCCCGCCAGTACACCGAGCGCGACGGCCGTCGGCAGCGTCTGATCAGCGCCACCTGGGGCATCTTCGGCCACGGCAACGTCGCCGGAATCGGCCAGGCGCTGCTGGAGACCGGGCCCTCCATGCCCTACCTCCAGGGCCGCAACGAGCAGTCCATGGTGCACGCCGCCGTCGGGTACGCCCGCCAGTCCGGCCGACTCTCCGCACACGCCGTCACCACGTCCATCGGCCCCGGCGCCACCAACCTCGTCACCGGCGCCGCCCTCGCCACGATCAATCACCTCCCCGTCCTGCTCCTCCCCGGCGACACCTTCGCGACCCGCCCCGCCGACCCCGTCCTGCAACAGCTCGAAGTCCCGTCCGCCGGCGATGTCTCCGTCAACGACTGTCTGCGCCCCGTCTCCCGCTACTTCGACCGGATCACCCGCCCCGAGGCGCTCGTCCCGGCCGCCCTCCAGGCCATGCGGATCCTCGCCGACCCGGCGGAGACCGGCGCGGTCACACTCGCGCTGCCGCAGGACGTACAGGCGGAGGCGTACGACTGGCCGGAGGAGTTCTTCGCCGAGCGCATCTGGTACGTACGCCGGCCCGCGCCCGACGCCCATGAGCTGGAGCAGGCGGTACGGGCCGTGCGCACCGCCCGCCGGCCGCTGATCGTCGCAGGCGGCGGCGTCCATCACAGCGCCGCCGAGGAGACCCTCGCCGCGTTCGCCGCCGCCACCCGGATCCCGGTCGCCTCCACCCAGGCGGGCAAGGGCTCGCTGCGCCACGACCACCCCGCCGATGTCGGCGGCATCGGCCCGACCGGCACCGCGGCCGCCGACGAGCTGGCCCGCACCGCCGACCTGGTCATCGGCATCGGCACCCGCTACTCCGACTTCACCACCGCCTCCGGCACGCTCTTCTCCAACCCGGCGGTCCGCTTCCTGGGCCTCAACATCACCGGCTTCGACGCCCACAAGCTCGCCGCGCTCCCCCTCGTCGCCGACGCCCGCACCGCCCTCGAAGCGCTGACCGGGGCCCTGAACGAGCGCAACTACCGCGTCGACCCGGCCTACGAGACCGAGTGCACCGAGGCGAAGGAGCGCTGGGAGCAGCGCGTCGACGCCGCGTTCGCCGCCGACGACCCCCACGCCCGGCCCACTCAGGCTCAGGTCCTCGGCCTGCTCGACACCCTGGTCACCGACGACGACATCCTGATCAATGCCGCGGGTTCGCTCCCCGGCGACCTGCACAAGCTGTGGCGGACCCGCTCCCGACGCCAGTACCACGTGGAGTACGGCTACTCCTGCATGGGATACGAGATCCCGGCCGCGATCGGCGTACAGCTGGCCGCCCCCGGCCGTCCCGTCTGGGCGCTCGTCGGCGACGGCACGTACCTGATGAACCCCACCGAGATCGTCACCGCCGTGCAGGAGAACCTTCCGATCAAGGTCGTCGTCCTGCAGAACCACGGCTATGCCTCCATCGGCGGGCTCTCCGAGACGGTCGGCGGCGAACGCTTCGGCACGGCCTACCGGCACCGGAGCGCCGACGGGAGTTTCACCGGCCCCCCGCTGCCCGTCGATCTCGCCGCCAATGCGGCCTCCCTCGGAATGCGGGTGCTGCGCGCGAAGACCGTCCATGACCTGCGCGAAGCCCTCACCGAGGCGCGGAGCGCGGACCGCCCCACTTGTGTCTACGTCGAGACCGAAACGGCAGACACAGTGTCGGGCCCCCCTCCGGCGCAGGCGTGGTGGGATGTTCCTGTAGCCGAAACGGCCACCCGCCCGTCGGCGGTAAAAGCCCGGGAAGACTACGACCGGCAAGTCGCAGCCCGACGCCGCCACCTCTGAAGGCCTGAAGGAGTTTCGTCATGAAGACTGTCAACCACTGGATCGGTGGCAAGACCGTCGAGGGCACGTCGGGCAACTACGGCCCGGTCACCGACCCGGCCACCGGCGCCGTCACCACCCAGGTCGCGCTCGCCTCCCTCGAAGAGGTCGACGCCGCGGTAGCCGCAGCGAAGGACGCGTACGCCACGTGGGGCACGTCCTCGCTGGCCGCCCGCACCGCCGTCCTCTTCCGCTACCGCGCGCTGCTCGACGCCCACCGCGACGACATCGCCGCGCTGATCACCGCCGAGCACGGCAAGGTGCACTCCGACGCGCTCGGCGAGGTCGCCCGCGGTCTGGAGATCGTCGAGCTGGCCTGCGGCATCACGACCCAGCTCAAGGGCGAGCTGTCCACCCAGGTCTCCAGCCGGGTCGACGTCTCCTCGATCCGTCAGTCGCTCGGTGTCGTCGCGGGCATCACGCCGTTCAACTTCCCGGCCATGGTGCCGATGTGGATGTTCCCGCTGGCCATCGCGTGCGGCAACACGTTCGTCCTCAAGCCCAGCGAGAAGGACCCGTCGGCCGCCATGCTGCTGGCCGAGCTGGCCGCCGAGGCCGGTCTGCCGGACGGCGTGCTGAACGTCCTGCACGGCGACAAGGTCGCGGTCGACGGGCTGCTGAACCACCCGGACGTGGCCGCGGTCTCCTTCGTCGGATCGACCCCGATCGCCCGCTACATCCACATCACCGCCACCGCCAACGGCAAGCGCGTCCAGGCGCTCGGCGGTGCGAAGAACCACATGCTGGTCCTGCCGGACGCGGACCTCGACGCCGCCGCCGACGCCGCGGTCTCCGCCGCGTACGGCTCCGCCGGTGAGCGCTGCATGGCGATCTCCGCGGTCGTCGCGGTGGGTGCCATCGGTGACGAGCTCGTCGCCAAGATCAAGGAGCGGGCCGAGAAGATCAAGATCGGTCCCGGCAACGACCCGACGTCCGAGATGGGTCCGCTGATCACCGCGGTCCACCGCGACAAGGTCGCCTCGTACGTCACCGGCGCGGCGGCCCAGGGCGCCGAGGTCGTCCTCGACGGCACCGGCCACACCGTCGACGGCTTCGAGAGCGGCCACTGGATCGGCCTCTCCCTCCTCGACCACGTGTCCACCGACTCGGACGCGTACAAGGACGAGATCTTCGGCCCGGTGCTCTGTGTCCTGCGCACCGAGACGTACGAGGAGGGCGTCGCCCTCATGAACGCCTCGCCGTTCGGCAACGGCACCGCGATCTTCACCCGCGACGGCGGCGCCGCCCGCCGCTTCCAGCTGGAGATCGAGGCCGGCATGGTCGGCGTCAACGTGCCGATCCCGGTGCCGGTGGGCTACCACTCCTTCGGTGGCTGGAAGGACTCCCTCTTCGGCGACCACCACATCTACGGCAACGACGGCGTGCACTTCTACACCCGCGGCAAGGTCGTCACCACCCGCTGGCCGGACCCGGCCGACGCCCCGTCGGGCGTGGACCTGGGCTTCCCGCGTAACCACTGATCGCCACTGGTTCCGCCGATCTTCCGCGCCGACGGCCCGTACGGAAGCTGTATCCGTACGGGCCGTCGGCATGCACGGAAGCCGTGTCCGGCTGCCGTGGTCGTCCGGCGTGCTCTCACAAGCGCCGCAGGCCCACGTACTGGAGCGCACCCATGGCCGCCACCGAAAGGCCCTGGAACACGATCCACCCGTTGCCGGCGCCCGTCGCCGTCAGCGCGTCGACGAGCACGGTCACGACACTTGCCACGGCCCAGGCCACGTTCAGGCCGATGACGACGGCGACCGCGCCGCGGCTGATGCGCTCCTGACGGGAGACGACCAGCACCCACAGGGCGTACCCGGTGAGGAACACGCCCACCGGGTACTGCACCGAGAGACGTACGCCGAGGAACGAGTCCAGGACCGTGGCGAGTGCGAGGTATCCGACGCCGTTCGCACCGGTGAGGGCGACGTCCGCCAGGAGGGCGAACCGGAGCAGGCTGTCGGAGCGGGTGGCGCCTGCCACCGGGACCGTACCCGCGTTCTGGGACGACATCATGAGGTCTTCCTTTCCTTACTGTGTTGCTGATCCGCAGCTGTGTGCCGGGTGGGGCCGGAGGTGCCCCGGCATCGGGGAACACCCGGGGTGGGCGAACCGGGCAGGACCCGGGTCCCGGTGTTCACCGGCAGGAACGATTCGAGCGCAATGCCGCTCGGCGGACCGGAGGGGAGATCGGAGAAGAGGGTGCCGGGGCGTTCAGCCGCGCGACCGCGGCGCGAAGGCCCATACGGGGACGGTAATGACCGGCACACGGCCGCCTCAATTACCTCCCAGGTAATCGTCGCCCGGCAGAATTCGGGGCTGACGGCCGGTTCAGGGACCGGTGGTTGCCGGTGCGCGCGTTCATGGGGCGGGCCGGGTCCGGCCCGCCCCAACCGAAAGAGGGAGCCGCACCAGCGGCTCCCTCTCTCTTTCGGTCTGACCCTGTCATCGCGTGCCGGCTGCGGTTCTCCCGGAACCGACCGCCTCGGCGATCATCCGCTCCATCGGAACGGCGCCCACCCGGCCCGAGACCAAGAAGGCGAACACCATCGTCGCCACCATGATCACCGTGCCGAGCCACACCATCGTCTCGACCGGCACGGTGTACGCCCCCACCGTCCGCACCACACACTCACCCAGCAGCGCCGCACCCCACACCGCCGAGAACCGCGTCTGCGCCCTTCGGAACGCCGCCGACTCCGCCGAGAGCCGCTGCCACGCGGTGTCCTTGGCCGCATCACCCTTGACCAGCCACGGCCGCACCGCCGCGCTCATCATCGGTTGCCCCTTCAGCGCGGTCACCAGGACGACGAGCCCGATGACGCTGCTCACCCCGCTGTCCTTGGCGAGCATCAGCCGCGGGTCACCGACCATCAGGCTCGTCAGCAGTCCGACCACGTTGACCGTCACCATCAGCGCCGCCAGCCCGTTGAGCCGGCGCTTGCGCACCACCCCCCACACGGTCCGGACGACCGGCACCACGCTGCTCCACGCCAGAGCGGCGAACGTCCCCATGCCCGCCGCCTTCAGCGCGTAGTACGAGACGAGCGGCACCCCCACATCCACGAGCAGCGGCAGCACACTGTCGAGCAGCGCCCTGCGCGGAACGGACGGGGCGGCGGCGACCGGAGCATCTGCGACAGGGGCGGTGGCTGTGGCGGCCGGGCTGCTCATGACGGGTTCCTCTCCCGTATCGGCGGACGCCTTCGCGGCCCCGCTCTCGATGCGTACAGACTGGCCGCCGGGGCCCGGTGCCCGGCAGAGCCGCGTGTACCGAGGTCCGTATGACGAATGTCAGCCCTTGCCGATGACGGCCTGGGGCCTTCGCGGCGGTACGCGGACGAGTGGACGGTGTCCATCCGTGACGTCACCCCGCTCGCCCGGGAGATCCACGGCCATGTGCGGGCGGGACGGCTCGACGAGGCGAGGGCACTGTTGCCGGCCGAGTTGCCGTACGGGACGGACGCGATGCCGCCCAGGGGCTGACCCGACCTGCGCGACCTGGCATTCTGCACGTGTCCACCGGGCCCCGAACGCGGAGACCGGTCAGGGGAGAGGGACGAGGGGAGACAGCCGTGGAACCCACGCCTGCCCGGGAGCGGCACGACACGCTTCCCGAAGGGCTCGCCGAGGCGATACGCGCCACCGCCGAGGAGATAGCGGCGCTGCTGCGCGGCCGCACGGACACGAGCGTGCCCGTCCCCGGATCCGAGTGGACGCTCGGTGAGGCGGCAGCCCATCTGGCGCAGGCCAACGAGCTGATGGCGGAGGTCGCCGCGGGCCACGAGCGCAGCTACGGGGACGGCACGCCGCAGAGCCTGGCGGCGGCCAACGAGCGCGCCCTCGCCGGGTTCGAGGAGCGTGGGGCGGATCCGCTGGCCGCCATGATCGTGGCGCAGGCGGCCGCCTTTCTCCGGGCCGCGGAACGTCGAGCACCGGACGAGCCGGTGGAGACGCCGCTGGGCTCGATGGATCTCGCCGAGCTCGGCTCGTACCTGCTCACCCACATGCTCGGCCACGGCTACGACCTCGCCCGCGCGCTCGGCCGTCCGCACATGCTCGACCGCACCCGGGTCGAGCTGTCGATGCCCTTCATGCTCACGGTCATGCCGCGGGTCGTCTCCGCCGCATCCGCCGGGCTGACCGCCCGCTTCGACATCCGTCTGCGCGGCGGCTCGCGGTTCGGGGTGATCGTCACCGACGGTGCGGTGACCGTCGAGCGCGGGCCGGCGAGCCGCCCGGACTGCACGATCCTCATCGAGCCGGTCACGTTCCTGCTGATCGCGCTCGGCCGCTGCGATCCCTGGGGTGCCATCGCCCGCGGCCGCGTGCTCACCTGGGGCCGCAAGCCCTGGCTCGCGCCCCGGTTCCCGACCTTGTTCACGGCTCCCTGAGCCACGGAAACCCGCTCGCCGAACCGGACCGGCCGGTGCTGTGATGACGCCATGACAGCACCGGCCGCCCCGCAGCACCAGATCCGCGCCCAGCACACGGACACCACCATCACCGTCTACCAGGCCTACTCACGCTCCATCGGCCTCCCCGCCGCCCGTGACGGGCACTTCCCCACCGCCTGGAAGCGCGACCGCATGACATGAGTCATCAAAGCGCGTTCACAGCCCCTTTCGGTGCCTGAAGAGAGGTCATCCGCGCCGTTGCGGGCCTGGTCGGCGACCGCGCGGCCACTCGATGACCACCGCTGACGTCGTGTGGTCGATTGATATCGTCCGCGAATGACCAGTCGCAGCCGCGACCGCGTCGCAGACGTCCGCAGCGTCGTGATTGCGCACATGCCCGACTACCAGGTCGACTCCGTCGTGCAGTTCGGCGAGGGCCTGGACAATCTGGCGTACGAGGTGAACGGTGAGCTGATCGTGCGCTTCAGCAAGGAGCCCGACCTGGCACGGCGGGCCGCCCTGCTGAACCACGAGGCCCGCGTGCTTGCTGCCGTCGCCGACGTTTCGCCGCTGCTCGTGCCCCAGCCGACGTTCACGGTCGCGGAGCAGGGTTGTCTGGCCTACTTCAAGCTTCCCGGCGTGCCACTGGTGGATATGCCGCGGCACCAGCGATCGGCCCACGGCACGTCGATTGGCGCCACGCTTGGCGAGCTACTCACTGCGCTGCATGCTGTTGCGATCGATCGGGTGGCCGTGGAAACGGACCACCAGTCGGTGGCCGAGTGGCGACATGAGGCCACGGAGAACTATGTGACGGTGGCCGGGCAGGTACCGGCGGCGCAGCGCCGATCCGTCGAGGCGTTCCTGGACGCCGCACCGCCGCACGATGGCTGCACCCCAACGTTCTCCCACAACGATCTGGGGATCGAACACGTTCTCGTCGACCCGGTCGCATGGACGGTGACCGGCATCATCGACTGGAGCGATGCCGCCGTCGTCGATCCGGCCTGCGACTTCGGGCTGCTCTACCGCGATCTCGGCCCCGCGGCTACCCGCGCCGCCATCAGCACCTATCGAACCGACGTCAACGACGTCGCGGCTCTCAGCGAGCGCGCCGTGTTCTATGCCAGGTGCAGTGTCTTCGAGGATCTGGCATACGGCATCGAGACGGAACAAGGCAAATACGTCGACAAGAGCCTTGCCGCGATGGAATGGCTGTTTCCGTCATAGCCGCCTCATCTCGACCGAGCCGCCAGGGACATCAACCCGCCGGGAGGCCTCACTGCCGTCGCTGAACACCCAGGACTCGCCCACGCGCACGACCATCCCATGGCCGAGTCTGAGACCGGGCCTGTGGCCTCCCCCCGCTTACTTCGACGCGTTCGCGTGCCACCAGTATGGACGGGCTCATTCGAACCGTTCCCTACCCGCATCCTCGCCCAATTGAGAGAAGCCCCAGCAAGACCGATGAGTCTCAGCGTCCACGGGCGTCTACAGGTGCGACAGTCCCGACCAGGCACGAAAACGAGGAGACGAAGCATGAGCACCGAGCAGACCACCCCGGCCAACGGCTTCTCCTACAAGCTGACCCGAACGCTCGACGCCTCCGCGGTGAAGGTGTGGCGGGCGTGGACCACTCCCGAGCAGTACGCCCGGTGGGCTTACGCCGTTGCCGGCTCCGTCGAGATGGACGTACGGCCGGGCGGAGCGTGGAAGGCCACGATGGTCACGCCCGACGGCGGACAGTTCCCGCTGACCGGCTCCTATCTCGAGGTCGCCGAGAACCGCCTCCTGGTGGTCGGCATGGACGTACCCGGCAAGCCCGCGCCCGCAGCCATGACCATGGAACTCGACGAGCCGAACGACCACCACACGCAGATCCTGCTCCACCAGACCTGCGACACCGCCGAGGAACGCGACATGGCCGAGCAGGGCAGCACCATGCTCCTCGACAGCCTGAGCGCCTTCCTGGCCGATGAGGCGAGGAACTGACCCCGCTCAGAACCACCAACCGCCCGTAGATTACGGGGCAGGCCGGAACACGCCCGGTTCTGCCCCCGGCCGACTGCCTGTGCAGTTCGCTCCGTGACCAGGACGGGTATTGCTGCTGAAGGGGCCAGCGAACCGACTAGGAATCTCTTTGCGAAAAGGGCTATGACCGCGGCTTGACATGGGCCATGGCTTCGGCCTGGACGAGGGCGATCAGCGGGGGCTGTCCTTCGGCCGGCCGGTAGTGCAGGTGACGGCGGGTGGTGCGCAGGACCGCGGTGAAGGAGATGCGGTCTGGGTCCAGTGGTCGGCCGGTCGTGGGATCCAGGCTGGCCTGGGCGGCGCGGGCGCGTTGTGCCTGCAGGTATTGGTGGGTGATGAGCGGGCCGTAGATCTCCTGCATGACGCCGTCGGGGTTCTGCGATCGCAGCAGGGGCCGGTGGTCGCGTTGGAGGATCTTGACCTCGAAGAGGCTGGTCTCGCTGTTCCAGCGCTGTGCATAGACGGCGGCGACCTGTTCGGCCGGGGCTTGGCCGACATCCAGCAGGCTGGTGATCACACGCAGTCGGCGGGTGCGGGACGGGCCGTGTTCAGGGGTGGCGGTGATGTCGGCGTCCACCACCCGCACCGGCACGCCGTGCGGGTGGCCTGGTGGCATGCGCCGGTTGCAGAAGCGGGAGGCGGCCTGGCGCTGGCTGGAGGCCCGGTCCGCAACGCAGGACAGGAAGCTTCCGTCCGCCAGTTCGCGCAGGTGGGGCAGCCAGTGGTGGGAATGCGCGCGGACTATGAAGTCGGCGCCGGAGGAGGTGAGTTGGGCGAGGATGTCGTGTCCGTGAAAGGCCCGGTCCATCAGCACGAGCTGCCCGCCGGACAGGGACGCGGTTGTGGCCAGCTGCTTGGCCAGCGCGACCTCGTTGTCCCGGCGCGGTCCGAAACGGGCGTCGAGAATGCCGCGGGTGCCGCAGGCGATCAGCAGAACGAGCTTGACCTGTGGGTAGTGTCCGGGCTTGTGGCTGCCACCCGGGGGCGGTCCGAACGCCTTGATATTGGCCGGCGTGGGCGCGACATCGAGGACGGTGCCGTCCAGCGCAAGCATCAGCAGACGCCAGCCGAAGGCGAAGGCGCCGGCCGACTGCGGCGTGGTCAAAGGACCGCACACCTGCTCGAACAGGGCCTTCAACGGCCCAGAGCCCAGCCGTGTGCGGGCCTTGGAGACGGCGGACGTGCCTGCCACCCGCAAGGCTCCCGCATGAACCGCGGTGCGCAGCCCGTCGGTCAGCCTGCGCAGGATCTCCGCATAGCCGTCGGTGAAGTGCAGGCACATCGCCAGCACGAAGTACTCTCGGTGGAGGAGCGGGAGCGGATGCAGGCCTACCGCCCACTGTGGGCCGCCTTCTGGCTGGCCATGTTGCTGCCGGGCAACGGTGGATTCCGACGCAACCCTCCAGGCACCACCGAGGCGCAGGCGCACCACCTGTTGGCGCTACTGGATTGATGGATGCCGTCTGAGGATCTCGGGAACGTCCGGATCTGCTGCGATCCGCGCGGTCATGCTTGTTATGCCGATGTCCGGACGAAGCGTCGCCAGGTAGTTTGGCCGCGTCGGTCAGACGGAGGCGAGGAACGCCCGCACCCGCTCCATTAGCAGCGCGGACGCCTCCGGGTCGTACGCGTCGAGCGAGGAGTCGGCGAAGAGGTGCTGGTCGCCGGGATAGACGAAAAGCTCGGCGAACGCCGCGGAGCCCGCGAGTTCGCGTGCGGCCGGCAGATCCTCGTCGAAGAACTCGTCGCCCTCCTTACCATGGATCTGCACCGGCACCCCTTCCGGCCACGCCTCCCCGAACTCCGCGACCGGGATACAGGAGTACATGAGCAGTGCCCCGCGGGCACCGGGCCGGGTTTGCGCGAGCCGCTGGGCGATCGTCACGCCGAAGGAGAATCCCGCGTAGACGAGCTCGGGACCGAGCTCGGCGGCCGCGGCGGCGCCGCGCTCCCGGATCGCGTCGAACCCCGTATCACGCGCGAATCCGAAACCCTTCTCGATGCTGCCGAACGTACGGCCCTCGAACAGGTCGGGGGTGTGCACGGTATGCCCGGCCTGCCGCAGGCCGTCGGCGAAGGCTCGCACTCCGTCGGTCAGACCCTGGATGTGGTGGTACAGCAGTACCTCGGCCATGTCAGCGGCTTCCCTCCCTCATTGATCGACTTTTTTGGAACATTCCGCGATGCTAGTCTGTTCCGCGATGGCACACAATCCCCCGGGCTACGAGCTAGCCGATCGGATGGCGCTGACCGGGCCGGCCCAGGTGAAGGCCATCGGCCACCCGCTCCGCACCACGATCCTGCAGCTCCTCCACGAGCGGGCCGCAACCGTCACCGAGCTCGCGGCCGCGGTCGAGCGGCCCAAGAGCACCGTCGCGCACCACGTGGACGTGCTCACCCGCAACGGTCTGCTCCAGGTGGTGCGCACGCGGAAGGTGAGGGCGATCGAAGAGCGCTTCTACGGGCGCACCGCGCGCATGTTCTACATGGCAGCGGAGCCATCACCCGCTGGCGAGGAGATGCCTGGCGACTTCAACGACTTCGAGGTGGCTGCAGGTGAGTCCGCGACGGCGTTCGAGCAGGGAAAGCTCTGGGGGTTCCTCCGGCATGCGCGCATCTCGGAGGATCAGGCCTCTCAGTTCTGGGACCGGATGGCCGAGCTGGTTGATGAGTTCGACCGGATGCCGAGGTCCGGCGAAACCATGTACGGGTTCGCGATCGGCGTCTATCCCACCGACCACCCGACCCTGCCGACAGCGGAGTAACCTGCCCCGGACAGTGGATCTTCAGCACGCCGATGCGGGCGGCGACCATCTACGAGTAATCCGGGCTGTGATCGAGGACCGGATACGGGGGCAGGGACAGCGTGTCCGGCAAGCTGAGCGAATGCAGGTCGCGGAGGACAGCACCCAGTTCTCCATACGTCGCCTTCCGATCGCCCTCCTGGATCAGATGCCAGAACGTCACCGGATGGCCGTCGACGACCAAGGGTTGTTCAAGGTCCTCGACCACACGCGTCACGGGGAAGTGCTCACGCGACAGCCACCGTGATACCTCAACCTCACCTCGTGCCGACTCCAGATACTCCGTCGAGCGTGCGATCCGCACCACCACCGGGTGGGCCGCCAGCCGGAACAACGCGTTCTCTCCAAGCCGGATCAGAGACGCCCCATCACTGTCGAGCCCTGCTTGTCGGCACGCCGCACGCAAGACCTTCATAGCGCCGGCCGAAGTGAATCCCTCTCCCGTGCGACGTGCAGCACCAGACGGCATGCCCGTACCCACTCCCTTAAATACTGCCGATCGCGAGGTACACGGCGGCTGGCAACAGGCATCAAGGCGACGGTACCCACGGGCAGGGAAGACAGACGGGACCGGGGCAGGATGATCGGCCATCTACGAAGACGTCGCTCACTCTGCCGTCAGCCGACGCCTCTGACCTGCGGGTATGTGGCAGAGCAGAAAAGGACTACGAATGATGCTTGACATGGATCAAGCCCAGCTTCCTGTGGATGATGTACCGCTGCGGCTGGGCCGCGAAGGAGGGCCAGGAGACCGTCCTGGCTGTCGAGATCACCCGCGAGGGCTTCGAGTGGGCGCTCCGGCGTGCGGTGCTGTCGCACTATGTGCCGGAGCTGCATGCCGACCGGGCCTCGTGGCAGCGGGAATTGAGGAGGTCGCCGGTGCGGGTGCAGTGGGATCCGGAGCGGGACCTGGGGCTGCGGGCGTTGGCGTACCGGTCGTTGCAGCTGGGGCTCTCGGGCGAGGCGGCGCGGCGGTACGTCGACGAGTGGACCGTCGGGATCACGGATGTGACCGCGACGGCGCGTGAGATCCACGGGCTCGTGAGCAGGGGTGAGGCGGCTGGGGCGCGGGCTTTGCTGCCGGTGGAGTCGCCTTATAAGAGACTGCGGGTCGAGTCCTGAGCGTTTCTGATCAGGGCCTTCGCGCCCTGGGGCGACTTACCACCCCAGGGCGCGGTCTGCGTGCTATGAACTCGGTGACGGCTCCGGCGCTGGGTCCTCCGCCGGCATCTCCGTGGGCTCAGGCAGCGATTCCGGGGTGGACAGGTCTGCCTGATTCTGAACAGCGAGTTCCCACCGGTCTGACATCGTGGCCTCTCCGTCCCCGTTGACATCCGGCATGCCAGGGGCGGGAGCCTCCGAGTCAGGGATGGGCACGTCGCCGTAGACAGGGATCAGCGTATTCCACTTGCGCTCCGGGTTGTAATTCGTCGCAAAGAGATAGCGTTTCCCGGCCTCCAGCAGGTAATCTCCTTCCGGGAAGGTGAGAACCCCATCACTATCCGTGCCGCCGAATTGATTTACGACGATTACGCCTGTGACGTCACCCTTGAATACCGTCTGCACCTCAACGGCGTACTGCGTTTCCGGGCCGATGCCGATGTCACGCTGACCCTTGACTACTGTGACCTTGCCGTAGAAGAGATCCTCACTTCCGCCTGCAAGATTCGCATCCACCGAGTAGTCTGCATCCATCATGAGATGCGAATACCGCGTTTCTGCTCCACTCGACGGGGAGCTGAGGTGCTGCATCGCGCCATATACCCCTAGTGCACCGACGCCCGAGAGGGCCAGAATAGAGGCCAGGGCAATCCGCCTGCTTTTCCTCATGATTAGTAACCCCAGAGCGCGTGGTAGGCGTTACGGTCGGTTGTAGTTGGACGTGCGGTCTTCGCGACATAACCGATGGTCGTAGCCATCAGCGTCCCGTTTGCCTTGTGGCCCAGCCCGAGCGCGTGACCCAGCTCGTGTGCGGCTGTCATTCGACGCCAGCTCGTCGCGCCATACCTCTTACCATCATCGAGGTAGTAGCGATTCATCATGATTCGGTCTGCACCGGGACGCCCTTGCCATGCAGCAAGAAATTTGACATCGGACCTGTTCGTATCTTCCCACTCAAGATCGGTAATGGTATTCCACGCATCAGGTGCAATTTTCACTGCTCGCAAGTTGTATTCCGAGTTATACCAGGCGGAATGGGCCCATTTGCGAGCGTCATCAAATTTCGTGTCGTCCTCCCAGCGAATCTCATGGTCGTCCACTGACGAATTTCCTCTTGAATCCGCTTGCGCAACCGCAGGGCTACCGAGAATGGTTGCACACACTGCCGCCGCGATGGCCAAGAGTTGTCTTTGCCTTACACCCACGCCGCCCCCATCATGGTGATCAACTGTGGTTGCAGACTATGAGTGAGGCCGGGAAACCGTCAAGCGCAACCGCCCCGTAGCCAGGCAGGCCAGCCGCACCCATCAGGGATCGCAAATCCTCCCGCAAAGGGGAATTGGCCCTTCCTTTTTGCATGCCCACCCAACACCCCAACCAGAGGGCCAACGAATCCATAATTTCCCCCATTCCGAACATGTCGACCCCGCCGGCGAGGGCCCGGCCAGTTTTTTGCTAAGGGCTGGTACCAGCGGTGATCTACGCCTTCATCGAACCCGAGAAGGCCGTCAACTGTGCAGGGGGTTGTCGATTAATAACTCCTCGGCTTATGGATGCCGTTGACCCCTAGGATGCGGGGGTGACGGATGAGGTGCAGCCGGGGTGGGCGGAGACGTTGGG
>NZ_JBSFYR010000123.1:0-17005 GCF_053599875.1 Streptomyces sp. NPDC005151
TGGTACTGCAGGGGGGACCCTGTGGGAGAGTAGGACGCCGCCGAACAATTATTCCGGGAAAGCCCCGCACCTCTGGTGCGGGGCTTTTCTGCGTTTACGATGCCCCCTTGTCACCCCCGTGCATCTGCCGGCGAAGGCTGAGGGTAGGGTCAGGGGGCATCATTGGCACGTTCACAGGAGGCCCCCGGGTGGAGGTCCAGGAGACTCGGGTTCAGACGGACCGGGTCCTCACCATCCCCAACATCCTCAGCATGGCGCGCCTAGTCGGGGTACCGCTCTTCCTGTGGCTGATTCTTCGCCCGGAGTTCGGCGGGCCCAAGAGCGATGGCTGGGCGCTGCTCGTGCTGATGCTCAGCGGCATCAGCGACTACCTCGACGGTAAACTCGCCCGCCGATGGAACCAGATCAGCAGCCTCGGGCGGCTCCTGGACCCGGCCGCTGATCGCCTCTACATCCTTTCGACCCTCGTCGGATTGACCTGGCGGGAGATCCTTCCGCTCTGGCTCACGGCGGCACTCCTGGCCCGTGAACTGATGCTTCTCGTGATGGTCGGAATCCTGCGACGCCACGGCTATCCACCACCCCAGGTGAACTTCCTGGGGAAGGCGGCTACGTTCAACCTGATGTACGCGTTCCCCTTGTTGCTGCTCAGCGACGCAAGTGGTTGGCTTGGATCGCTGGCCGCTGTTTTCGGATGGGCGTTCGCAGGATGGGGTACAACGCTCTATTGGTGGGCAGGAATCCTCTACGTGGTTCAGGTCCGCCGACTCGTCAAGGCGGATGCAGTAGCCGATTGAGCTCGTTTGATGCGGTGCCGCGCAGTGTGGCCGGTCCGCGGCTGAACTCTCAGATGTTGCCCTGACGGGCGAAGTCGGCTAAACCGTCGTCTCTTCTAGGAGGACGTTGCCGACATGAAGGCCGTCGTGATGGCTGGTGGTGAAGGCACACGCCTTCGCCCCATGACTTCCAGCATGCCCAAGCCGCTCCTGCCCGTCGCCAATCGGCCGATCATGGAGCATGTGCTGCGGCTGCTGAAACGGCATGGGCTCAATGAGACCGTCGTGACCGTCCAGTTTCTCGCCTCCCTCGTCAAGAACTACTTCGGCGATGGCGAAGAACTCGGGATGGAGCTCACCTATGCCAACGAGGAGAAACCTCTCGGGACAGCCGGCAGCGTAAAGAACGCCGAGGAAGCGCTCAAGGACGACACCTTCCTCGTCATTTCCGGCGACGCGCTCACGGACTTCGACCTGACCGACCTCATCGCCTTCCACAAGGAAAAGGGCGGGCTGGTCACGGTGTGCCTGACCCGAGTTCCGAATCCACTGGAATTCGGAATCACGATTGTCGACGAGGCGGGCCAGGTCGAGCGATTCCTGGAGAAGCCCACTTGGGGCCAGGTCTTCTCGGACACCGTCAACACGGGCATCTATGTCATGGAACCCGAGGTTTTCGACTACGTCCAGGCCGACGTCTCGGTGGACTGGTCCGGTGATGTCTTCCCGCAGCTCATGAAGGAAGGCAAGCCCATCTACGGCTATGTCGCCGAGGGCTACTGGGAGGACGTGGGCACGCACGAGAGCTATGTGAAGGCTCAGGCCGACGTCCTGGAGCGCAAGGTCGACGTCGAGATCGACGGCTTCGAGATCTCGCCCGGTGTATGGGTTGCGGAAGGCGCCGAGGTCCATCCTGATGCCGTGCTCCGTGGACCCGTCTATATCGGGGACTACGCGAAGATCGAGGCCGGTGTCGAGATCCGCGAGCACACGGTCGTCGGTTCGAACGTCGTCGTCAAGACCGGGGCGTTCCTGCACAGGGCCGTGATCCACGACAACGTCTACATCGGCCAGCACTGCAATCTGCGCGGCTGCGTGATCGGCAAGAACACCGACATCATGCGGGCTGCCCGCATCGAGGACGGTGCGGTCATCGGGGACGAGTGCCTGGTCGGTGAGGAATCGATCATTCAGGGCAATGTCCGGGTCTACCCGTTCAAGACCATCGAGGCCGGCGCCTTCGTCAACACCTCGGTGATCTGGGAGTCACGGGGGCAGGCACATCTCTTCGGTGCCCGAGGTGTCTCAGGAATCCTGAACGTGGAGATCACGCCGGAGCTCGCCGTCCGGCTCGCCGGTGCGTACGCCACCACCCTCAAGAAGGGTTCGACCGTCACCACCGCCCGTGACCACTCCCGCGGCGCCCGTGCGCTGAAGAGGGCCGTGATCTCGGCGTTGCAGGCCAGCGCCATCGACGTACGGGACCTGGAGAACGTGCCGCTTCCGGTCGCGCGTCAGCAGACCGCTCGGGGCAGCGCGGGCGGGATCATGATCCGTACGTCGCCCGGGGTGCCGGACTCGGTGGACATCATGTTCATCGACGAGCGGGGGGCAGACCTCTCCCAGGCGGGGCAGCGGAAGCTGGACCGGGTCTACGCCCGCCAGGAGTACCGCCGGGCCTTCCCGGGGGAGATCGGGGATCTGCACTTTCCGTCCAGCGTCTTCGACTCCTACACCGGGTCACTGCTGCGCAATGTGGACACCACCGGGATCTCCGCCGCCGGTCTCAAGGTTGTCGTCGATGCGTCCAACGGCAGCGCCGGGCTTGTTCTGCCCAGCCTGCTCGGGCGGCTCGGCGTGGACGCGCTGACCATCAATCCCGGGCTGGACGAATCACGGCCCACGGAGTCCGCGGACGCCCGACGCTCCGGGCTCGTGCGGCTCGGGGAGATCGTGTCCTCGGCACGGGCTGCGTTCGGCGTGCGCTTCGACCCGGTCGGGGAGCGGCTCTCCCTGGTCGACGAGCGGGGCCGGATCGTTGAGGACGATCGGGCCCTTCTGGTCCTGCTCGACCTGGTGGCCGCCGAGCGGCGCAGCGGCCGGGTGGCATTGCCGGTGACCACGACGAGGGTCGCCGAGCAGGTCGCCGCCTACCACGGCACTCAGGTGGAATGGACGACGACGTCGCCGGACGACCTGACGCGCGTGGGACGCGAAGAAGGCACCATCTTCGGAGGAGACGGACGGGGCGGTTTCATCGTCCCCGAATTCAGCAGCGTCTTCGACGGTTCGGCAGCCTTCGTACGGCTTCTCGGGCTCGTCGCGCGGACCCAGCTCACGCTCAGCCAGATCGATGCCCGGATTCCCCTCGCGCACGTGTTGCGCCGCGATCTGGCCACGCCCTGGGCCGTCAAGGGACTGGTCATGCGTCGGGTGGTGGAAGCCGCCGGGGACCGTGACGTCGACACCACCGACGGCGTGCGGGTCGTCGAGGCGGACGGGCGCTGGGTGATGGTGCTTCCCGACCCGGCCGAGGCCGTCACCCATCTGTGGGCGGAGGGCCCCGACGACGCCTCGGCGCAGGCGCTGCTCGACGAATGGTCGGCGATCGTGGACAGCGCAGGTCAGTGACCTGCCGCGGGTGCGCCGGGAGGTGTCGCGCAGACGCTTCCCGGCGCACGGGTGGGGCCATTCGGCGGTACTAGCTACGGCGTGCGACGATGTGCGGCATGTCGCAGCAGCCCCCCGATCGGAGTACCCCTTCGCCGCCCGCGCGCCCTGACGCGTCCATGTCGCTGCTGACCAATGTGATGGACCACAGCCTGGACGACGGCTACGCCGAGGCCACGGCCAAGCGCAAGGCCGACGGGAGTGCGGCCATGCCCCGCACACTGAAGGCGAAACTGGGCCTCGCGGCGGGCCTTGTACTGGCTGCTCTCGTCGTCACCCTGGGCGCCGCGGAGGCGCGTGTATCGGCGCCGGTCCTCGCCAAGGAGCGCGAGGAGCTCATCGAACGTATCGACACGGAGACGTCGGCGGCCGACAAGCTGGAGTCCCAGGTCGACAAAGCCCGTGACGACGTGGGCGAGCGGCAACGTAAAGCGTTGGAAAAGCATGGCGGGGACCAGGGCCAGCTCGTGGCGCTGCTCTCCGGGGCGACCGCCGTCAAGGGACCCGGTGTGAAACTTGTCGTCGACGATGCCAAGGACACCGACCAGGGCGGCGGCGGACCGCGTGAGACCACTGGTTTCACCGACACGGGGCGGGTGCGCGACCGGGACATGCAACGGGTCGTCAACGGCCTCTGGCAGTCCGGTGCGGAGGCCATCGCCATCAACGGGCAGCGGCTGACGGCCCTGTCGGCGATCCGCGCCGCGGGCGACGCCATACTGGTCGACAACAAACCGCTCGTGCCGCCGTACACGGTGCTTGCGGTGGGGGACGGGAAGCGGCTCAGCACCGCTTTCGAGGACAGTGCCGACGGCCAGTACCTGAGGGCGCTGAAGGACACCTTCGACATCCGGACCAGCATGTCCGTTCAGGACGAGGTGCGCCTCCCGGCTGCGCCCAGCCTCATCGTACGAACAGCAGAGCCGAAGGCCGCAGACACCGGCGGTGGTGCGGCAGACACAGGGAAGGGCACATCGTGATCGCCGTACTGGGCCTCGTCGTGGGAGTCGTGGTCGGACTGTTGGTCCGGCCCGAGGTGCCGGCGGTGGTCGAGCCCTATCTCCCGATCGCTGTCGTGGCTGCTCTCGATGCAGTCTTCGGTGGTCTGCGGGCCATGCTCGACGGCATCTTCGTCGACAAGGTCTTCGTGGTGTCGTTCCTCTCGAACGTCGTCGTGGCCGCACTGATCGTGTTCCTGGGCGACAAGCTGGGTGTCGGAGCACAGCTCTCCACCGGTGTGGTCGTCGTCTTCGGTATCCGCATCTTCTCCAACGCCGCGGCGATCCGCCGGCACGTCTTCCGGGCCTGAGGCCGATGAGCAACGAAGAGCTTTCCCGTGACCAGGGGCGTGCCGGCGAGCAGCAGGCCGACATGCCCGAGCAGCTCACCGGGCGCCAACGGCTGATCGCCGGGCTGTGGCCGCCCCGGGTCACCCGTGCGCAACTCATCGTGGCGCTGCTGCTGTTCGTCCTGGGGCTGGGTCTGGCGATCCAGGTGCGGTCGAACAGTGACAACAGCGCACTGCGCGGTGCCCGCCAGGAGGATCTGGTCCGCATTCTCGATGAACTCGATGACCGTACGCAGCGTCTTGAGGATGAGAAGCAGCGTCTGGACGATCAGCGTACGGAGCTGGAGAACAGCTCGGACCAGGCCGAGGAGGCCCGTAAGCAGACCGTGGAAAAGGAACGGCAACTCGGTATCCTCGCGGGCACCGTGGCGGCACACGGGCCCGGGATCATGCTCACGGTCAACGATCCGGGTGACGCGGTGCAGGCGGACATGCTGCTCGACGCCCTCCAGGAGCTGCGTGCGGCCGGAGCTGAGGCGATCGAGGTCAACGGGGTGAGGGTGGTGGCCAATACGTACTTCTCCGGCGACGGTGGCGCCATCAAGGTCGACGACCGGTCCATCCCCGCGCCGTACGTCTTCAAGGTGATCGGCAAACCGCAGGATCTGGAGCCGGCGCTGAACATCCCCGGTGGGGTCGTGCAGACGCTGGAGAAGGAGCAGGCGACCGTGCATGTGGCGCAGGCGGACGACATCGTGGTGGACGCCTTGCGACCTGCGGAGCGGCCTGACTACGCTCGGTCGTCATCCCGGTGAGGGCGCCGGACACGGGGCTCGGAGGACACGGGCAAGAGGTTGCGGGGGGTCGCCGCATCGTAATGGTGGCGCGTGGTGGAAACTGTCGAGTGGATGCGGACGTTGTGAAGATGTCCGGGTCGGCAGGTGTGTTCATTCAGGGTTCGTCCTGCCCCACGGGCGGGTCTGTTTCGGTCAAGGGGAATCGCCCGTGAAGTTGTTTGCGAAGTTGTTCGGCAAGAGCGCCCGCGATGACGCGGCCCGTCATCGCGCACCGCGCCATGGCCAGGCCGAGGAGCAGGGCACTGATCGCCCGCTCTTCCGTGACGAGGTGTCAGGTCCGGGCGGTGACATTTCGGGTGGAACCGGCGCGTCGTCTGTTGACCCTGCCGGTCCGGGCCGCATAGGTTTCGGGGATCCATCAACCTCAAGTACGGGTGGAGGGTTTGGGTCCATGCCGGTCTGTACGAGGTGCGGCCATCGCAACGCCGAGGCCAGTCGTTTCTGTTCCAACTGTGGTGCGCCGCTTCGGGGAGGCGCGTCTCCGGAGCGTCCTTCGGAGACGACGTCGACCATCTCCATCTCCGGTCTTGAGGCGTACGAGGCAGAGGCTACGGGCCAGACGTCCGTGCCCTCCCTCTCACCGGAGGCCCAGGCCGCCGTCGACGCCCTGCCGCTCGGCTCGGCGCTCCTGGTGGTGCGCCGCGGTCCGAACTCCGGCAGCCGCTTCCTGCTGGACAGCGAGCTGACCACGGCCGGCCGCCACCCGCAGAGCGACATCTTCCTCGATGACGTGACGGTCTCCCGCCGCCACGTGGAGTTCCGCCGGAGCCCCGACGGCAGCTTCACGGTCGGGGATGTCGGCAGCCTCAACGGCACGTACGTCAATCGTGAGCGCATCGACTCAGTCGCGCTGTCCAACGGCGACGAAGTGCAGATCGGGAAGTACCGGCTGGTCTTCTACGCAAGCCAGCGGGGCATCTGACCCGTCAGGGAAGGTCCATGCTGAGAACACCGACGGGCGGTGCCGGTCACGGCACCGCCACCGCCGACGACCGGGCCATGAGCATCGGCACGGTGCTCCTGCAGCTGCGGGACGAATTTCCCGAAGTCACCATCTCCAAGATTCGCTTCCTGGAGGCCGAGGGGCTCGTCGAGCCGCAGCGGACCCCCTCCGGCTACCGCAAATTCCGCCCCGAAGACGTCGAGCGGCTGGCGCAGGTGCTGCGCATGCAGCGGGACCACTATCTTCCGCTCAAGGTCATCCGCGAGCACCTGGACGCCCTGGCCCGCGGCGAGCAGGTGTCCCTGCCGGCCGCGGGCGGTCCACGGGACCTGAGCGACGGTTCCTGGGACGGCGAGTCCTGGCGGGCCACCGCGGCCCGGATCGGGCGTGCAGAGCTTCTGGCCGCCGCCGAGGTCACCGAGAGCGCGCTCGAGGAGTGGGAGTCGTACGGGCTCGTCGCTCCGACGGCGGAGGGTGGCTACGACGCCGAGACGGTGACCGTTGCCAAACTTGTGGCGGATCTGGGTCGATTCGGTCTGGAACCGCGTCATCTGCGGGCGATGCGCGGGGCTGCGGAACGCGAGGCCGGCCTGATCGAGCAGGTGGTCGCGCCTCTGCGCCGACATCGGAATCCGCAGACCAGAGCCCATGCGGAGGCCAAGGCGAAGGAGCTCGCGGAGCTCTCCGTACGGCTTCATTCGGCCCTTGTGCAGACCGCTCTGCGGATCCGGCTCCACTGATCACGGGGGAGCCCGACTACCCAAACCTGCCGAGCACGTCCTAGGGTTGCTGTGTGAACGAGCTCGACGTTGTGGGTGTCCGGGTGGAAATGCCCTCCAACCAACCGATCGTGCTCCTGCGTGAAGTGGGAGGCGACCGGTACCTCCCCATTTGGATCGGTCCTGGTGAGGCGACCGCGATCGCCTTCGCCCAGCAGGGCATGGCTCCGGCCAGGCCGCTGACCCATGATCTCTTCAAGGATGTGCTCGAGGCCCTGGGCCAGGAGCTCACCGAGGTCCGCATCACGGACCTCAGGGAAGGGGTCTTCTACGCGGAGCTGGTCTTCGCCGGCGGGGTCGAGGTGAGCGCGCGGCCGTCCGACGCCATAGCGCTCGCGCTGCGCACCGGCACGCCGATCTACGGCAGTGACGGGGTGCTCGACGACGCGGGGATCTCCATCCCCGACGAGCAGGAGGACGAGGTCGAGAAGTTCCGGGAGTTCCTCGACCAGATCTCGCCGGAGGACTTCGGTACCAACAGTCAGTGACCGTCCAGCAGGGTCGCTGTCAGCGCATTCGACAAGCCTTTCCCGGGAACGGGACACGGCAAACCACCCTCAGGGTGATTATCACTCGGCGTGCCGAGTGTGGCGATCGTTGACGCACCCCAAGCGACTGCCTACCTTCGAGATGGCAGGTCAAGGACGGAGGTCGGCGTGAGAAGCAGCGGCGACGGTACGGCAGCGGGTGGGCCGTACCGGCAGCACGGAAGTACAGCCGACCACACCATCAGGCAACCGGTTCAACCGGCGGCGATGGCGGGGGACGGGGCGGCAGCGGTCGGCGACATCGGCTATCGCGGGCCGACGGCGTGCGCGGCGGCGGGGATCACCTATCGGCAGCTCGACTACTGGGCACGCACCGGGCTCGTCGAGCCGAGCGTGCGGCCTGCCTACGGATCGGGCACGCAGCGCCTCTACAGCTTCAGGGACGTCGTCCTGCTGAAGATCGTGAAGCGCTTTCTCGACACGGGCGTCGCCCTGCAGAACATCCGCACCACGGTCCAGCATCTGCGGGCCCGGGGGTTCCAGGATCTTGAGCGGATGACGCTCATGAGCGACGGCGCGACCGTCTACGAGTGCTCCTCGCCCGACGAGGTCGTGGATCTGCTCCAGGGGGGCCAGGGGGTCTTCGGCATCGCTGTCGGCGTGGTCTGGCGGGATGTCGACGCCGCACTGTCGCAGCTGCACGGCGAGCGGGTGGACACGGGCGAGACGCTGATCGGCAACAACCCCACCGACGAGCTCGCACGGCGGCGCAACCGCGCCGTCTGACGGGCCGCGGAGCGGGGGGCGCGGCGATTGTCAGTGCCGTAGGGCAGCATCGGTTGATGTGAGAGCCGCGCCCACCATCCTGCATCTGGACATGGATGCCTTCTACGCCTCGGCCGAGCAGGCGGCGAAACCGAGCCTGCGCGGCAAACCGGTCGTGGTCGGCGGGCTGGGACCCCGTGGGGTCGTCGCCACCGCTTCCTACGAGGCGCGGCGCTTCGGGGTGCACTCGGCGATGCCGACCGCGCAGGCCCGGCGGCTGGCGCCCAATGCCGCCTATCTGGTGCCCCGCTTCACCCTGTACCGGACGGTGAGCGACCAGGTGATGGGGTTGCTGGGGCAGCTGTCACCACTGGTGGAGCCGCTCAGCCTGGACGAGGCGTTCGTCGACCTGGAGGCCGGTGGGACGGCCGACGACACCGCCTCGGCGCGGGCCATCGGCGAGCAGCTGCGCGACGCCATCAGAGCCGTCACCGGAATCACCGGCTCGGTCGGCCTCGCGGGCTCCAAGATGCTGGCCAAGATCGCCTCGGAGGAGGCGAAACCGAACGGGCTGCTGGTCATCGAGCCGGGGACCGAACGGGTACTGCTCGCCCCGATGTCCGTACGGATCCTCCCCGGCGTGGGCCCCGCCACCGGGGACCATCTGCGGCGGGCCGGGATGACCACGGTCGACGACCTGGCCACGGCCGGCGAGGCAGAGCTCGTACGGCTGCTGGGGAAGGCGCACGGCGTCGCGCTGCATCGCATGGCCCTCGGGTACGACGACCGCCCCGTCGTGGCCGAGCGAGACGCCAAGTCGGTGTCGGTCGAGGACACCTTCGACATGGATCTGCACGACCGGATCCGGGTCAGGACGGAGGTCGAGCGCCTGGCGGACCGATGTGTCCAGCGGCTGCGGGCCGCGGAGCGCTCGGGACGCACCGTGGTGCTGAAGGTGCGCAGATACGACTTTTCGACGCTCACGCGGTCCGAGACGCTCCGGGGGCCGACGGACGACCCCACAGTGGTCAGAGAGGCCACTGCGCGGCTCCTGGAGGCTGTGGACACCACCGGAGGGGTGCGGCTGCTCGGGGTGGGCGTCACGGGGCTCGCCGACTACACGCAGGAGGATCTCTTCGCCCAGGCAGCCGGTGAGCGGGCCGCGCCCGAGGTCCCGGCCCGTGAGGAACTGGGCGCGGGCGGCCACGGGGACGAGCCGGCGGACGGGGTGCAGGAGCAGGAGACCGCCGAACAGCTCGCGGCCCGGCGCTGGCCCGCCGGGCACGACGTATGCCATGACACCTTCGGCCATGGCTGGGTGCAGGGCAGTGGGGTGGGGCGGGTGACCGTGCGGTTCGAGGAACCCGAGTCACCGCCCGGCCGGGTGCGGACGTTCCGAGTCGACGATCCGGAGCTGCAGCCGGCCGATCCGCTCCCGCTGGTGAGTGATCCGGCGGACTACTCGTCCTGGCCGGCCAGCCTGCCGAAGTCCCGGTCCGGGCCCGGCGCGTCGGGCGGCGAGTCCAGACCGTAGTGCCGGTAGAGCTGAAGCTCCTGTTCCGGCGAGAGATGGCGGCCCACGCCGAAGTCGGGCGCGTCCTTGATCAGCGCACGGTCGAAGGGGATCCGGAGCACGTCGTCGACGAATTCACTGGGCTCAAGCGGCACGAAGGCGTCCCTGCTGAACAGTCCGGTACGCACGGCTGCCCACTCGGGTATGCCGGTCGCGTCGTCGAGATACACCTCGTCCACAGTTCCGATCTTGGTGCCCTTACGGTCGAATGCCTTGCGGCCGATCAGGTTGCGCGGATCGATGTCGGTCTGCACGGTCCCTCCCATTGGTCGCGGCTACTCCACAGGCACTACGAAAGTGCAGATTCGGGCTATCGGCCACTTGAGAATTCCGTCGCGAACCCCGCTGGTAGGCTGGTGGTGGCTGCTGACCCCGTGCGGGAGAGTCTTCCGGAGCACATCCGGCAGGCGCCGAAGGAGCAAATCCTCCCCGGAATCTCTCAGGCCCCCGTACCGCACGGACGAGGTCACTCTGGAAAGCAGGGCGGGTTTCGTGGCGGCAGCAGCCGGGCGGATCCCTCCCTCACCGACGGTGAAAGCCGGTATGCCTCAGGGCGCACCGGTGAAGCTCTCAGGTTGAGATGACAGAGGGGGAGGCCGTCCGGGCACCCGCGCCATGGTGCCCCTCGCAGGTCGTGACAGACCAGGAGGCCTCCACCATGACCCCCCGTCGCACTCCGCTCTCCCAGCTGGAGCAGGGCATCCCCTTCGAGCAGCGCCACATCGGCCCCGATGCCGAGGCGCAGGCGAAGATGCTCGCCCAGGTCGGTTACGGCTCGCTCGACGACCTCACCGCGGCCGCAGTGCCCGATGTGATCAAGAGTGCGGAGGCGCTGCAGCTGCCGTCGGCCCGTACCGAGGCCGAGGTCCTCGCCGAGCTCCGCACCCTTGCCGACCGCAACCAGGTGCTCGCCCCGATGATCGGGCTCGGCTACTACGGCACGTTCACCCCGCCGGTGATCCTCCGCAACGTCATGGAGAATCCCGCCTGGTACACGGCCTACACGCCGTACCAGCCGGAGATCTCGCAGGGCCGCCTGGAGGCGCTCCTCAACTTCCAGACGATGGTCGCCGAGCTGACCGGGCTGCCCACCTCCGGCGCCTCGCTGCTCGACGAGGGCACCGCCGCCGCCGAGGCCATGGCGCTCGCCCGACGCGTCGGCAAGGTCAAGGACGGAGTCTTCCTGGTCGACTCCGACACCCTGCCCCAGACCATCGCCGTGATCGAGACCCGCGCCGAGCCGACCGGTGTCGAGGTCGTCGTCGCCGATCTCGCCGCGGGCATCCCCGCCGAGATCGCCGGGCGCGGTGTCTTCGGTGTGCTGCTCCAGTACCCGGGTGCCTCCGGCGCCGTCCGCGACATCAAGCCCGTCATCGAGCAGGCCCACGAGCTCGGCGCGATCGTCACCGTCGCCGCCGACCTGCTCGCCCTGACCCTGCTGACCTCGCCCGGTGACCTCGGCGCGGACATTGCCGTCGGCACCACGCAGCGCTTCGGTGTACCGATGGGCTTCGGTGGACCGCACGCCGGCTTCATGGCCGTACGCGAGAAGTTCGCCCGCAGCCTGCCCGGCCGCCTCGTCGGTGTCTCCGTCGACACGGACGGCAACAAGGCGTACCGCCTCGCCCTGCAGACCCGCGAGCAGCACATCCGTCGCGAGAAGGCCACCAGCAACATCTGTACCGCGCAGGTGCTGCTCGCCGTGATGGCCGGGATGTACGCGGTCTACCATGGCCCCGACGGCTTGCGGACGATCGCGCAGCGCACCCACCGCTACGCCACGATCCTGGCCGAGGGCCTGCGCGCGGCCGGGGTCGACGTCGAGACCGGCGCCTACTTCGACACGCTCACCGTGCGTGTTCCCGGCAAGGCAGCGGATGTCGTGGCCGACGCCCGCGACCGCGGGGTCAACCTGCGTCTCGTCGACGCCGACCGGGTCTCCCTCGCCTGCGACGAGACCACCACGCGTGCGCAGCTCGCCGCTGTCTGGGCCGCCTTCGGCGCCGACGGTGACATCGAGGCGCTGGATGCCGCTGCCGCCGACGCGCTGCCCGAGTCCCTGCTGCGCACCGACGAGATCCTCACCCATCCGGTCTTCCACCAGCACCGCTCCGAGACCGCGATGCTGCGCTACCTGCGCAAGCTCGCCGACCGTGACTACGCGCTGGACCGCGGCATGATCCCGCTCGGCTCCTGCACCATGAAGCTGAACGCGACCACTGAGATGGAGTCGATCACCTGGCCCGAGTTCGGCGCGCTGCACCCGTTCGCGCCGGCCGAGCAGGCGGAGGGCTACCTCACGCTGATCCGTGAGCTGGAGGAGCGCCTCGCCGAGGTCACCGGCTACGACGCGGTCTCCATCCAGCCGAACGCGGGCTCGCAGGGCGAGTTCGCGGGCCTGCTCGCCGTGCGTGCGTACCACCGGGCCAACGGCGACGAGCAGCGGACCGTCTGCCTCATTCCGTCCTCCGCGCACGGCACCAACGCCGCGAGCGCCGTGATGGCGGGCATGAAGGTCGTCGTGGTGAAGACCGCCGACGACGGCGAGGTCGACGTCGAGGACCTCCGCGCCAAGATCGAGAAACACCGCGACGAGCTCGCCGTGCTCATGATCACGTACCCGTCGACGCACGGTGTGTTCGAGGAGCACGTCGCCGACATCTGCGCCGAGGTGCACGATGCGGGCGGTCAGGTGTACGTCGACGGCGCCAACCTCAACGCACTAGTCGGTCTTGCCAAGCCCGGTCGGTTCGGCGGTGACGTCTCGCACCTGAACCTGCACAAGACCTTCTGCATCCCGCACGGCGGCGGTGGCCCCGGTGTCGGCCCGGTCGGCGTGCGCGCCCATCTGGCGCCGTACCTGCCGAACCACCCGCTGCAGCCCACCGCGGGCCCCGAGACCGGTGTCGGACCGATCTCGGCCGCGCCGTGGGGCTCGGCCGGTATTCTCCCGATCTCCTGGGCGTACGTACGCCTGATGGGCGGGGAGGGCCTCAAGCGCGCGACGCAGGTCGCCGTACTCGCGGCCAACTACATCGCCAAGCGTCTGGAACCGCACTACCCGATCCTGTACAACGGCCCGGCCGGTCTGGTCGCGCACGAGTGCATCGTGGATCTGCGGCCGATCTCCAAGGCGACCGGGGTCAGCGTCGACGACATCGCCAAGCGTCTGATCGACTACGGCTTCCACTCGCCGACCATGTCGTTCCCGGTGGCGGGCACGCTGATGATCGAGCCGACCGAGAGCGAGAACCTCGCCGAGCTCGACCGGTTCTGCGACACGATGATCGCCATCCGCGGCGAGGTCGAGAAGGTGGCCTCCGGCGAATGGAGTGCGGACGACAACCCGCTGACCAACGCCCCGCACACCGCCGTCATGCTCGGCGGGGAGTGGACGCACGCGTACAGCCGCGAGACGGCCGTCTTCCCGGCCGGAGTCTCGGCCGCCGACAAGTACTGGCCGCCGGTGCGCCGGATCGACGGTGCGTTCGGTGACCGCAACCTCGTCTGCTCCTGCCCGCCGCTGGACGAGTACGACAACTGACCCACCCGTTCGGGTGTGACGCGGACATGCGTCGGGGCCGGTTCGGAGATCTTCTCCGGGCCGGCCCCATTTTTTACGGGCCGCGGTCAGGCGGCCTTCATCACCCGGCCGGCGTCCAGCGGCCGGTGCGGAGCGATGATCTGTCCGTCCGGGAGCAGCTCACCGGTGTCCTCGAAGAGCAGGACGCCGTTGCACAGCAGGCTCCAGCCCTGTTCCGGGTGGTGTGCCATCAGGCGTGCGGCTTCCCGGTCGGCTGAGTCGGCGGTCGGGCAGGGTGGCTTGTGCTGGCACATGGCTGGGTTCTTTCGCTGCGTTGTAGTGAGTGTCCTGCGGCTCGATGAGGTGTTCATGGCCGCCCCCCGTATCTATCGGTCCGGTTCCAGTGTTGCCCCACGGGCGCCAATCCGCAGGGATTTCGCGGCAGCGCTGCTCCTACTCTCATGACGCATCACCCGGGCGGACGGTTCAACACAACTGCACTGTCCCTTCGGGTGGTTCGGGGTGGCCGGACCGGACTAGTCCGGATGGGACCGGGGGCGCCCCCGCAGTCCCGCGCTGCGTGTCCCGCAGCGCTGTGCCCCGCCACCGGAAACGGCGACGGGGCACAGTACGGCGTGCCGGAGGCGGGACGGGGTCAGGCGGGTGAACCGAGCAGGGGGCCGGGGCCGGGGGTGATGCGCAGGGTCATCACGGGGAGCAGATCGGCGACCCGGTGCGGGCGGTGTGCCGTGATACCCGGTGGGGCGGGAGCCAGCGGTACCAGAAGATCGGTGGGGGCGAGGGTGCCACCCGACGGGTCGGCCTCGATGTCCTCGTGCAGCCACAGCGTCAGCATGTAGAGCTCCGGGATCGACAGCAGGCGGGGCTGGTAGTGGGGTGTCACCGTCTCCGTCTGGCGCAGGGCGAGTTCGGTCGATGCGATGTAAGGGCCCTCGAAGAAGTGCGAGAAGGCCCAGCCGTCCGGGGTGAGCATGGCGTCGGCCGCGGCGACGGCCCGCTCCGAGCTGCGGATCAGGAAGCGCCACGCGGTCAGCCGGGTGCGTGGCGCGAGCCCGCTCGGGCCGATCCGGTCCAGTACATGGACGGGGAGCGGGAGTTCGGGGCTCAGAGGTCCCTGGACGGACCGGAGAGCCGGGGTGCGCGCCTCGAGGACTGCGGTGGGTGAACCGAGTGCCGTGAGGACGCTGCGCAGGGCAGGCGCGGGAGCCGGGGGAACATGAAGCGGCATAGTGGGTCGCCTCTCACTTCGGAGACACGGTGATGCGTGGGCGGGTGCAGACGGCGCTGTCGGCGTGCGGGGCCAGAGGAGGCCGGTGACTGGGCCGGTGCGTCAACTCTCTGCCTCGTCCGCGGAGTTTATACGACACGTGTTCACGCGGTGTTTCCACTAGCCGCCGCAGGTATTGCCGGCAAGGCGGTATCGAGACTTTATTATGCGGAGATTCTGCTGATTCGGGGCGAGCCGCGCAGTCGCCGCCTGGTGTTTTTCCGCAGCCGCGGTAGGCCGAATCACGTCGGCGTTTTCACCACCGCCGGCCGGCAGAAACTGCACCGTGCTGATGCCGTCGGAATGTGCCCGGGACGGCCGCCATCAGATTACTGGGTCCGCGCTGTCCATGGGGGCGTTATGGATCATCTCCCCTGGGCATTATCGATCGTGACGCGAGCGGCCTGGGCCGCGGGCTGCCCACTTGCGGAGGGACGCTTCGATGGGGGAGAAGGTCGTGGCGGGCGCCTTTGACCTGTCCGATCGGCAGAGGTACCGGAGGAAACTCCACCTGTGCCTGGAGGGGCTGGGGAGGCTCCTGGCGGAGCAGAGGTTCGACCGCCCCCGCAACCTCATGGGCATGGAGATCGAGCTCAATCTGGCGGGTTCGGACGGCCTGCCCCGGATGATGAATGCGGAGGTGCTCGAGCGGATCGCGAGCCGTGATTTCCAGACCGAACTCGGGATGTTCAATCTGGAAGTGAACATAGTTCCGCATCACCTGGCCGGTCGTGTTTTCGATCAGCTGGCCGAGGAGCTCAGGACCGGTCTCGGATATGCGCACCGGAAGGCGGGCGAGGTCGCTGCCGGGATCATGATGATCGGAATACTGCCGACCCTCGGCAGCGCGGACCTGGTCGCGGCGAACCTCTCGGACGTGGACCGCTACACGCTGCTCAACGATCAGATAGTGGCGGCGCGCGGCGAGGATTTCGCCCTCGATATCGAAGGCGTGGAGCGATTGGTCTGCACCTCCACCTCGATCACACCCGAAGCGGCCTGTACATCGGTCCAGCTGCATCTGCAGGTCACCCCGGCGCGTTTCGCGGACGTGTGGAACGCCGCCCAGGCCGTCGCCGCCGTTCAGATCGCCCTCGGCGCCAACTCGCCCTTTCTGTTCGGCAGGGAGCTGTGGCGGGAGTCGCGGCCGCCGCTCTTCCAGCAGGCCACCGACACCAGGCCGCCCGAACTGCAGAACCAGGGGGTGCGCCCGAGGACCTGGTTCGGCGAGCGATGGATCAGCTCGGCGTACGAGCTCTTCGAGGAGAACCTGCGCTACTTCCCGCCGCTGCTCCCGATCTGCGACGAGGAGGACCCACTGCGGGTGCTCGACGAGGGCGGCGTGCCGGGACTCCAGGAGCTCGTGCTGCACAACGGTACGGTCTACCGCTGGAACCGGCCGGTGTACGGCCTGGCCGACGGCGTACCCCATCTCCGTGTCGAGAACCGTGTCCTGCCCGCCGGGCCGACCGTCACCGACGTGATCGCCAACTCCGCGCTCTACTACGGCCTGGTGCGGGCGCTCGCCGAGGAGTCCCGTCCGGTGTGGACCAGGCTGCCGTTCGCCGCGGCGGCCGATAACTTCGACACCGCCTGCCGCCGAGGCATCGACGCCGAGCTGGTCTGGCCCCGGCCGGGGCGGTCGGGCGGGCTGACGCGGGTGGCGGCCGTCAAGCTCGTACAGGACGAACTGCTGCCGCTCGCCGCGGCGGGGCTCGACGCCTGGAACATCGAGCCCGCGGACCGCGACCACTACCTCGGGGTCATCGACGAGCGCTGCAAACGGCGGGTGAACGGGGCGTCCTGGCAGGTGGACACGTACCACCGGGGGCTGGACGCCGGGCTCGGCCGGGACGCGGCGCTCGCGGCCACCACCCGCCGGTACGCCGAGTTGATGCACTCCGGCGAACCGGTGCACAGCTGGCCCGTGAGTCTCCCCGTGTCGTAGCCCGGTGGGTGTGCCTCAGAGCCTGTCGGGTGACCTCTGATCGGGCGGCCACGCCCTGGCACGCACGCTTCCCGCGTTGCCGAAATGCCCTAGTAGCTCCTTCCCCA